>JBEPWV010000222.1:0-2996 GCA_041642175.1 Clostridia bacterium | reverse complement strand
TAATAATAAATGATGAAATAAAAAATATTATATGATTTTTAATTATATATATAGCAAAAACATTTTTAATATTAGTTAAGTTTTGTATAATTAATATTAAGCAAATTACGAGTAGAAATAAATCAATGAAAATAAAACATTAACATATCATGAATTTTATTATATTATATACAAAAGAGTAAGGAGTTAAATAATGAAAACTATTTTGTACATAGAACGGTCAGTATTTTTTCAAAAAATAATTTCTGATTTGGTTTCTAATGTTGGTTATAATGTTATTTTTGCCAGCAGTGGTTCAGAAGCTTTAGGAATTTTAAGGAATGAATCTGTAGATATGATTTTTACTGCATATGTACTTGAAGATATGGATGCTGTTTTATTAATCGATCAAATTAAATCGAACAATTATAATCATATTCCAATTGTATTAATATCATCTTACGATGAAGTGAAGGATATTAAAGATTTATTTAAAATGGGTATTAGTGATTATATATTAAAGAAAGATATCCAGAAAAAAGGTGTTTTAGAAGGTTTGCTTAAGGTATAGATGTTAAGGTTGTGGTGTAATGAGTATTCCAAATATATTAACGATTATTCGAATCATACTCGTTCCTATTTTCGTAGGAACATTTTTTTTAGTTAGTAAGTGGGTAGCTTTAATTGTATTTATAACGGCAGGTTTTACAGATGCCCTTGATGGTTATATTGCAAGAAAATATGATATGCAAACAGAATTAGGGGCAGTACTTGATCCCTTTGCTGATAAACTCATGCTTATGAGTGTATTAACAGTTTTTACCATTCGTGGTTATATTCCAGTGATTGTTCTAATTATTGTTGCTTCTAAGGAATTATTTATGATTTATGGTGGGATACGTTTTTACTTATCAAAGAAAAAAATTGTTATTCCTGCAAATAAATATGGAAAAACAGCAACAATTTTATTTTATTTGTCAATTATTCTCATTACTTTTGATTTTAATAAAATTTTAAATAACTTATTGATTTTTACAGCAACGGCATCAACTCTAGTAGCTTTTATTAGTTACTATCGCATTGCTAAGAAAAAGATGAAAAATTTTGAAGATTAGGGAAGAAAACTATTTGACAAAGATAAAATCAGATGATACACTTGTTGAGTAGTAAAAAAATTAGATATTGATTGTCAAGCAGAAATACCCTTTCTCACCATACAACTTCGGTTCGTATGTGTCGCACAATTTTTAGTTATTTTATAGATAGGATAACTATGTATTTTTTGAGCGTAACGGGTATTTTATACCCGTTTTTTATATTTGACAATTAAAAAGTTATAGTATGGAGGTGCAAATATTAAAAGTAAAAAACCTGAAATGAATGAAAATATTCGTGATAAGGAAGTAAGAGTAATTAGTGAAGATGGTGAACAGTTAGGTGTTATGCATATTAATGAGGCCATTGATGCTGCATATTTAAAAGGATTAGATTTAATCAAAGTTGCTCCTGGTGCAAAGCCGCCGGTTTGTAAAATGATGGATTATGGTAAATATAAATATGAACAAGCAAAAAAAGCTAAAAGAGCAAAACAAAATAGTTCAACTGTTGAAACAAAAGAATTACGTTTAAGTGTAAAGATTGAAGACCATGATTTACAAACAAAAGCGAATAAAGCTAAAGCGTTCATTGAAGAAGGAAATAATGTTAAGATCAATTTACGATTTAGAGGTCGAGAAATGGGCCACAAGGAATTAGGTTATGATGTTATCGAAAAATTCATAGACTTTGTTGGTAGAGATATCTGTACTGTTTCTAAGAGGGCTTCAATTGAAGGTCGTAATATGACTGCATTTATTGAACCAAAAAGAGATTAATCAATATAAAATAAGGAGGAACTCAAATGCCTAAAATGAAAACGCATAAAGGATCAGCTAAGAGATTCAAGAAAACAGGTAGTGGAAAATTAAAAACTAAAAGAGCTTTTAGAAGTCATATATTAACTAAGAAGTCTCCTAAGAGAAAGCGTAAGCTTAGAAAAGAAGGAACAGTTAAAAAATGTGATGCTAAAAGAGTAAATGAAATGTTACCGTATAAATAATAAGGAGGCTTCAAAATGGCTAGAGTAAAAGGTGGCGTTAACGCCAAAAAGAAACATAAAAAAATATTAAAGTTAGCAAAAGGTTTTTATGGACAAAAGAGTTTAGTTTTCAGAGCTGCTAATACTGCAGTTATGCGATCATTAAGATCAGCTTATTCTGGAAGAAAGCAAAGAAAAAGAGATTTTAGAAAATTATGGATTACAAGAATAAATGCTGCAACAAGACAAAATGGATTAAGTTATTCTAGATTTATTCATGGTTTAAAAGTAGCAGACATTCAGGTAAACAGAAAAATGTTATCTGAAATGGCTATTCATAATCCAGATGATTTTGCAAAGTTAGTAGACGTTGCAAAAGAAAATATATAAATAATACTAACCACTGATTTTTCAGTGGTTAATTTTTTATTCATGTAGTAGAAGTAATAATGAGAATTAATTATTCTCATGAATGTGAGGGATATAAATGATTATTGAATCAAATGATAATAGTAAGCTCAAATTAGTAAGAAAACTGAGTCGAAAAAAGACACGACACCAAGAAGGACTATATATTGTAGAAGGTATAAATTTATTAAACCATGCCATGGATTTAGGGGCATCTGTTGAGTTTATACTTTTTTCAACACGAGTTTTTGATGTCAGCGGTGGCCGAGAAATTGTAAAACGTGTTTATAAAGAAGGTCACACGTATGCGCAAGTAGATGATATTTTGTTTGAAAAGTTAGCGGATACAGTAACGAGTCAAGGCATTTTAGCAGTAGTCAATATTAGATCTTTATCAGATAAGAGTGATTTAAAAAGCTTAGGAAATAAATGTATCTATGTAGATAGTATTCAAGATCCTGGAAATTTAGGAACAATTATTAGAACTGCAGATGCTGCAGGATTTAATGAAATATTTATTTCTAAAGGAACA
>JBEPWV010000221.1:0-3000 GCA_041642175.1 Clostridia bacterium | reverse complement strand
TCTATAGATGATAAAGTTACCTCTGTAGAAATGCAGGTAAAAGAAGAATTTGATGCTGACATTATTGCCGGTGATTTATCATATACCCTCTCCCAGGAAGATTTAAAGGTAGATAACTGGAAGGATCAAAACCAATCTTTATTAAGTGGTTTAAACGGGCAAAGTGTATCCAGCGCCATGATACAAGTTTTTGTATTAGTTGCTGTTCTACTAGGTATTTCAAGCGTTTTAGCCATTTCAGTAGTTCAAAGATCTAGGCAACTAGGAATATTGAAAGCTATGGGTATACAGGATAGAGACGCCAGTTTAATTTTTGTATTCCAAGGATTAATTCTTGGAGTCATTGGTGCCTTCCTCGGTATAGCTTTGGGATTTGGCCTTCTAATAATGTTTACGAAGTTTGCTGTTAATCCAGATGGCAGTCCTGTCGTACCAATATATATCAATTACGGCTTCATTGCTTTATCAGGATTATTTGCTTTGTTATCTGCAACCATAGCTTCATTAATCCCGGCGAGAATTTCATCAAAACTTAATCCGATAGAGGTGATAAAAAATGGCTAATATGATCGAACTTAAAGACATTGACAAAGTTTACGGAGAAAAAATTAAAACTCAGGTTTTATTTGGAATCGATTTAAAGTTTGAAGAAAAGGGTTTTAATTCAATAATTGGAGAATCTGGAAGTGGTAAAAGTACTCTTTTAAATATTATAGGCACATTAGACAAACCTACTGCAGGCAAAGTTTTTATAGATGGAAAAAGAACTGATACTTTGAATAAATCTGAACTTGCAGTACTTAGAAATAAAACTATGGGATTTATTTTTCAATTTCATTATCTTTTGCCGGAGTTTTCTGCAAAAGAAAACGTGCTTATGCCTTATAGAATCCAAAATTACAATATACCCAAAGAAATTAATGAATGGGCTGATGAATTATTAGAACTTACAGGTTTAACAAAGGTAAAAAATAATCTAGCTACAGATATGTCCGGAGGGCAGCAGCAAAGAACTGCAATAGCTAGAGCTTTAATTAATAAACCAAAAATAATTCTAGCTGATGAACCAACAGGTAACTTGGACTCTGATACTTCAGAAACTGTATATTCTATACTTAGAGATATTAATGAGAAGTACAAAACTACTTTTGTAATAATAACTCACGATAAAAGAATAGCAGAAAAAACCGATAGAATTATCGAAATAAAAGATGGTAAAATAAATATGGATGTAAGAAGGTAAATCTATATTCTTACATCCATTTATTATAAAAATTTTCTATAGAACTCGTGTTATTACCAAATATAATATGTACAAAACTACAATTATACCTATAATTCTAAACATTTCTATCACTCCTTCTTTATTAACTAAAACCATTAAAATTTTTACACTTGATTATCTTACTCGTGCAGTTTCCCATAAACTCTAATATAGTTTAATATATCTGTACGAGAAATTATTCCTAGTAACTTTCCATCTTCGATTACTAAAACTCTCCCCAAATCATTTGAAAATATCTTATCCATCGCTGTTTTAACCTTGCATTTTGGTTCAACTTTATATTTATCTTCAATTGGTAAAGCAACTTCACCAACTGGAGTTTGAGATCTTCTATCTTTTTCGACATCTTTTAATCTTTCCACATTTATAATGCCTTTTACTTCTTCACCCTGAACAACAGGAAAACTGTTGTATTTATATTTATAAAAATATTCTTTTATTACATTTTCAACTGAAATACTTCTTTCTATACTAACAACATCTTGTGTCATAAATTCTCTAATATGTATCTTGTTAAACATATCGCTCATTAGCATATTTTGATAGCTGGATTCAGAAAGATTTTTGATGAACCATCCTATAAATACAAACCATATTCCATTTACTATATTGCCTGTAAATGCCCAATATAATCCTAAAAAAATTAGAAAATAACCAAACATATCTCCCATAGATGATGCAATTTTTGTAGCAAAAGTTAGATCACCTTTAACTTTCCAAATGATAGATCTTAAAACTCTTCCTCCATCCATTGGAAAAGCAGGCACCATATTGAATAATGCTAAAATTAAATTAATTGTGCTTATGTAACTTATAGCTCCAACCAAAATTTCTGAAGAACTAATATTATTAACTAAATATGCTAAAACTGAAAAAATTATAAATAAAAATATACTCATAATAGGTCCTGCTACAGCAATTTTCAATTCCTTTGTTGGTGTATCTGGTTCATTGTCCATTTGTGCTAAACCACCAAATATAAATAAGGTAATAGTTTTAACTTCTACACCTAGACTTTTTGATACTAAAGAATGGGAAAGTTCATGTAGTAGTACTGACATAAGCATAAGTAAAGCGATACCTGCTCCAAATAACCAGTACGCATATGGTTGAACCTCAGGATAATTCATAGGTAAATATCCTGTTGCCATTGTAAAACTAATTAATGTAAAAATTATTATCCAACTTATATGAATTTGTATTTCTATATCTTTTATTTTAAATAAGGTTAATGAACCTTTCATTAAAATCACTCCTCAAATTTATTATGTTATATTTATATGATTACCCAAAAAACTAAAAAATATCCATCTCTAATATTAGATGGATATTTTAGATTTTATTTTAATAATATTTCTACTAATCTTCTTTTGAATTTATTATGATCTATCTTCTTTACAACTACTGCATTCGGCTTATTATCATCAAATCCCGGCCAGTTAGTAAATTCCCAGTCATGTATTATTACCTGACCATAGGTAGCTTCTTCTTTTATACATGTGTAGCAATAGCATTCTAAGGTTTCTAAAACAATATCCTCCCATAGAAGTACTGCCATTGCAACAGGATCCGGCAGATCAATCATTTCATCTCCTGTTCTTTCTACATTAAATTGTAGTAATCTTCTATTACACTCCATAGCAAAGTTTGCTTCTTTTTTTCCGCTATTTAAAATCATGTCTATTTCTTTTTTATTTAGAGCAGCTTCTCCTAGA
>JBEPWV010000220.1:0-3013 GCA_041642175.1 Clostridia bacterium | reverse complement strand
ATTTCATGGATAAGTTTATAAGCCTTGCTTTACCTAGAGTGAGAGATTTTAGAGGAATATCTAAAACTGCATTCGATGGCAGAGGAAACTATGCTGTTGGAGTTAAGGAACAGCTTATATTCCCAGAAATCAAGTACGATGATATAGAAACAATAAGAGGAATGAATGTTGTTTTCACAACAACTGCAGAAACAGATGAAGAGGCAAGAGAATTATTAAGTTTAATGGGAATGCCTTTTAAAAAGTAAGGAGGTTTAACAAAATTGGCTAAAAAATCAATGATAGTTAAGCAAAAAAGAAAGAAAAAGTTCAGTACAAGAGAATATTCTAGATGCAAGATTTGCGGTAGACCTCATGGTTATTTAAGGAAATTTGGCATATGCAGAATATGTTTTAGAGAACTTGCATACAAAGGTCAAATACCAGGAGTTCGTAAAGCAAGCTGGTAATAAAATGTGAGAATGGAAGGAGGTAACATATATGGTAATGACAGATCCAATTGCTGATATGTTAACAAGAATTAGAAATGGTAATCATATTAAAAAAGACTCCGTTGATATTCCTGCTTCAAATGTAAAAAAAGAGATAGCTAATATCTTAACTGAAGAAGGATACATCAAAGGATATGATGTTATAGATGACGGTAAACAAGGAATAATAAGAGTTCAGCTTAAATATAATGATAACAAAGAAAGAGTTATAACTGGAATCAAAAGAATATCTAAGCCTGGACTAAGAGTATATGTAAAAAACAGTGAAATACCGAAGGTATTAGGTGGATTAGGTATAGCAATACTATCCACATCAAAAGGTGTAGCTACCGATAGAAAAGCAAGAGAAGAAGGTACTGGTGGAGAAGTTATCTGCTACGTATGGTAATTTACTTTAGGAGGTGCAAAAATGTCAAGAATTGGATTAAAACCTATTGAGTTACCTGAGGGAGTAGAAGTTAATTTATTAGATGAAAATGTAGTTGAAATAAAAGGACCAAAGGGAACACTTAAACAAAAAATGGTTCGAGAACTTACTATAAAAAAAGAAGAATCTTCTATAATTGTTGGAAGACCTTCTGATAGTAGACAACACAAGTCATTACACGGATTAACAAGGTCCCTAATCGATTCAATGGTTGAAGGTGTAACTAAAGGTTATACAAAAAAACTAGAAATAGTTGGAGTAGGATATAAGGCAGAAAAAAAAGGAAATAAACTTGTACTAAACCTTGGATATTCTCATCCAGTAGAGATGGAAGACCCTAATGGGATTGAAACAAGTGTTGAAAAAAATATAATAACAGTTACAGGAATTGACAAACAAAAAGTAGGAAATTATGCAGCAGTTATAAGAGACTGGAGAAAGCCTGAACCATACAAAGGTAAAGGAATAAAGTATGAAGGCGAACACATTAGAAGAAAAGCTGGTAAGACTGCTGGTTAATAGGAAAGGAGTGATTGTTGGTGATTAAGAAATTCAATAGAAATATAAGTAGAAAAAAAAGACATAGAGTAATAAGAAAAAGTATCCAAGGAACTCCTGAAAGACCAAGGCTGAATGTTTTTAGAAGTTCGAAGCATATATATGCTCAAATAATCGATGATACTCAAATGAATACAATCGTATCATCATCTACTTTAGATAAACAGTTGTCTGATAAGTTAGAAGGATTAACTAAAAAAGAAGCTGCAGAATTAGTAGGAAAAGATGTCGCTGAAAAAGCTAAAGAAGCAGGAGTCGAAAAAGTAGTTTTCGACAGAGGTGGATATCTATATCATGGTAGAGTTAAAGCATTAGCTGAAGGAGCTAGAGAAAACGGATTAAAATTCTAGAAAAGGAGGTAATGTATGAAACGTGGACGTATTGATGCAAGTCAATTAGACTTAAAAGAAGAAGTAATAAATATAAGCAGAGTAACAAAAGTTGTAAAAGGTGGAAGAAATTTCAGATTTAGCGTATTAGTAGTTGTTGGTGACGGAAATGGTCACGTTGGAGTAGGTATGGCAAAAGCTATAGAGATTCCAGATGCTATTAGAAAAGCGATAGATGATGCAAAAAAAAGATTAATAAAAGTGCCTTTAGATGGAACTACAATTACTCATGAAATTGTAGGAGAGTGTGGAGCTGGTAGAGTATTAGTTAAGCCTGCATCCCCTGGTACTGGAGTAATTGCTGGTGGACCTGTTCGTGCCGTAATGGAATTAGCAGGTATTAAAGACATTAGAACAAAGTCTCTAGGATCTAACAACCCAAAAAATATGGTAGATGCTACTATGGATGCACTGTCATCCGTAAAAGATCCTCAAGAAGTAGCTAAACTTAGAGGTAAATCCGTTGAGGAAATTCTAGGGTAAAGGAGGAAGGACCTTGGCTAAGATAAAAATAAAACAAACAAGAAGTGAAATTGGCAAAATCAAAAGCCAAAAAGAAACAATAAAAGCTTTAGGCTTTAAAAAAATTGGACAAATAGTAGAAAAAGAAGATACCCCTCAAATTAGAGGAATGATTAACAGAGTTAATCATATGGTAGAAATAGTAGAATAATATGACTAAAGGAGGTGCTCTAAGATGAAACTTCATAATCTAAAACCAAGTCCAGGTAGCAAGAAAAACAGAAAAAGAATTGGTAGAGGAAGTGGATCTGGACAGGGAACTACAGCTGGTAGAGGAATGAATGGACAGAATTCTCGTTCTGGTGGAGGAACAAAACCAGGATTCGAAGGTGGACAAATGCCTCTATACAGAAGAATACCAAAAAGAGGATTTACTAATATTTTCCAAAAAGAATATTCTATTGTAAATCTTGAATTATTGAATCAATTTGATGATGATGAAGAAGTAACGGTAGAGTTACTATTAGAAAATAAAATTATAAAAAAAGAACTAGATGGAATAAAGATTCTAGGAAACGGTGAACTAAATAAAAAACTTACAGTAAAAGCTCACAAATTTAGTAAAACTGCAAAAGAAAAAATCGAAGCTGTAGGCGGAAAGGCTGAGGTGATCTAATTGATAGAGA
>JBEPWV010000219.1:0-3030 GCA_041642175.1 Clostridia bacterium | reverse complement strand
ATCTTCAACAGATAATGCATTTAAATTTTTAACATATCTTTTATCCATTATTTCACCCTTTTCATAAAACTATAATATAGTATAACATAAGTTTATATTTTTTAAAAAAATAATTTATTTTTACAAATAATTATTTGTGATATACTAATTATATAATAACAAAAAAAGGGTGAAATAATGAAAGATAAAGGATTTATAAGAACTGGTGCTGCAGTACCTAAAATTAAAGTTGCAGATTTAGAATTTAATAAAAATCAAATAATCCATAGTATAAATAAAGCTGAAGAAGAAAACATAGATATACTTGTGTTTCCAGAGCTGTCATTAACAGGATACACTTGCGGGGATTTGTTTTTTCAATCTTTGATAATGAGTAAAACTGAAGAAGTCATTCTAGACATAGCAAAAGAATCCAAGGGAAAAGAAATGCTTATTTTTATTGGTGCTCCATTATATAAAGACGGCAGTTTATACAACTGTGGAATAGCATTAAATGATGGTAAAATTCTAGGTGTAGTACCGAAAAGTTTTATTCCAAACTACAATGAATTTTACGAAAAGAGATGGTTTGCATCTGGAGATAATATATCTGAATCACAGATACAGATTGGTGAAAAAAGCTACAATTTCGGAATTGACCTTTTGTTTAAATCAGCTAATATGAATTTAACAGTAGGGGTTGAAATATGTGAGGATTTATGGGCTCCAATAACTCCTTCACAGATACATTCTCTAAATGGTGCTAATCTTATAGTTAATCTTTCAGCATCTAACGATATTGTAGGGAAAAGTATTTATAGAGAAAAATTAATTTCTCAACAGTCGGCAAAATGTATTTCTGGATATGTATATACTTCAGCTGGATATGGAGAATCTACAACGGATTTAGTTTTCGGAGGAAATGTTATAATATCGGAAAATGGTACCATCATAGAGAACGATAAGAGATATTCCTTAGAGGAAAAATTGATTTATAACGATATAGATATCCATAAAATAAATCATGACAGAGCTAAAAATACCGTATTTAATGATAGTAAAAAATATGTAAAAAATTACAGGACTGTAGTCTTTTCTATGAAGAAAAATAAAGATGTTGAACTTAAGAGAGCTATAGATCCCTATCCTTTTGTGCCTAAAGATAATGAAGACAGAAACGAAAGATGCAGTGAAATATTCAACCTTCAAACTATGGCACTTGCAAAAAGAATAGAGCATATAAACACCAAATCTCTAGTTATAGGAATCTCAGGAGGATTAGATTCCACATTAGCACTAATAGTATCTGTAGTTACTTCAGATTTATTGAAGAAAAACAGGAAATTCGTAAAGGGAATTACTATGCCGGGATTTGGAACCACAGATAGAACATATAATAATGCTTTAGGATTATTAAAAGAACTTGATGTAGATTATGAAGAAATAAATATTAAAAAAGCATCTTTACAGCATTTTAAAGATATAAATCACAACTTAGAAAACTATGATGTAGTATTTGAGAACACTCAGGCAAGAGAAAGAACTCAGATACTTATGGATAAAGCCAACCAGTTAAAGGGGATGGTAGTAGGAACAGGAGATTTATCAGAATTAGCCCTTGGATGGGCAACTTACAATGGAGATCATATGTCTATGTACGGTATAAATTCTGGAATTCCTAAGACATTAGTAAGGTACGTTGTAAAATGGGCAGCAGAGAATAAATTTTCCGGGAAGGTTAGAGAAATTCTTTTAGATATATTAGATACTCCAGTGAGTCCGGAACTACTACCACCAGATGAAGAAGGTAAAATCATACAAAAAACAGAAGATTTGGTTGGTCCATACGATTTACACGATTTTTTCTTATATAATACTGTAAGAAATGGATTTTCTCCTAAAAAGGTTTACTTCTTGGCTAAATTGGCTTTTAAAAACATATACGATGAAGAAACAATTAAAGAGTGGTTGAGTAATTTTTATGTAAGATTTATATCTCAGCAATTTAAAAGATCATGTGTGCCTGACGGACCTAAAATAGGAAGTGTTGCTTTATCACCAAGAGGTGACTGGAGAATGCCAAGTGACGCATCTGTAAATCTATGGGTTGAGGAAATAAAATCATTAAAATAATAATAAGGAGTAGCTTAAGCTACTCCTTAATTTTATCCTCTTTCAATGGCAGTTAATCCCGTTCTAACCAGTTCAATTATTCCAAAAGGCTTTACTAATTCAATAAAAGCATTGTTTTTATCCTCATCTCCCGTCAATTCTATAGTAATAGATTTAGGAGAGATATCTACGGTTTTGCCTTTAAATACATTGGTCATTTGAATAATTTCATTTCTATTTTCAATATTTGAAGAAACTTTTATAAACATAAGCTCTCTTTTTATTGATTTTTTTGAAGTTAAATCCGTAATTTTTATAACATTAACTAACTTGTTTAATTGTTTGGTTATTTGCTCTAATATTTTTTCATCTCCGGTAACGGAAACTGTGATTCTTGAAGTTTTGTGGTCCATTGTTTCAGCCACATTTAATGAGTCAATATTATAACCTCTTCGTGTAAATAATCCGGCAACCTTACTCAGAGTACCGGAGTAATTTTCTACCAAAATAGCTAAAACATGTCTTTCATTTTTCATTAGTTCCACCTCCAGTGAGATAGTGTGGGAAAATCAGGATCCACAACACATTCTACAAGACAGGGACCCTTTTTGGAAAAACATTCTTCTAATTTTTCATCTATTTCCTGGTCATTTTCTATTCTTATTCCACTGATACTATAAGACTCTGCTAATTTCATGAAATTCGGATTAAACTGTATATCTACTCCAAAATAAGAATCACTACCGTAATTATTCATCTGAAGCTCTCTAACCATTCCCAATCGACTGTTTGTAAATAGTATAATTTTTATATCTAAATTTTGTTCTCTCACAACGGCAAGTTCACCTAAAAGCATTTGGATGCCACCTTCACCTGTCACAGCAACTACATCTGAATCAGGAGAAGCAATTTTTGCTACTATTGATGCAGGAAGGCTGT
>JBEPWV010000218.1:0-3070 GCA_041642175.1 Clostridia bacterium | reverse complement strand
AAATGATAATAGATATACTTTTATAGATACCGCAGGAATAAGAAAGAAAAATAAAATATATCAAGATATTGAGAGATACAGTGTAATTAGATCCTTTACAGCAATTGAAAGATCAGATATTTGCTTGCTGGTCATAGATGGGGAAAAGGGTGTAAGTGAACAAGATACAAAAATAGCAGGTTACGCAATAGAAAATGGTAGAAGTGTTATTATCATTGTGAATAAGTGGGATTTAGTAGAAAAGCAAAAAGGCTCCTATAATAAATTTATAGAAGACTTATATAACAAATTATCTTTTATGACTTTTTGTCCTGTAATAACTGTATCCGCTTTAACTGGACAGAGAATGAATAAAATAATCGATAAGATAAATGAGGTAAATGAATATAGAAGTTTTAGAATTAAAACTGGTGTTTTAAATGATGTGATAAATGATGCAGTTTTGATGAATCAACCAAGAGCCGTTAAAGGTAAGAGACTTAAGATTTTTTATGCTTCACAAGTTAGCATTAATCCTCCAAGATTTTTGATTTTTGTGAACAATAAGAAGTTAGTGCATTTTTCATATACAAGATATATTGAAAATAAGTTAAGAGAAAATTTTATATTTGAAGGAACTCCTATTATAATTTCTTATAGGAACAGAGGTGATTGATGTGAAATATCTTATTATAATATTAATATCATATTTAATAGGTAATATTTCCAGTGCATATTTTATAGGTAAAATTTTCCTTAAAAAAGATGTAAGAAACTACGGTAGTGGAAATGCCGGAGCAACAAATGCAATTAGAGCTTTTGGATATAAAATTGGGATTTTAGTTTTTCTAGGGGATTTATTAAAAGGAGTTTTAGCAACTTATATTAGTCATAAAATTGATCCTATATACGGGCAGTACGTTGGTGGAATATCTTTATTAGTAGGTCATAATTGGCCAGCTGTATTAAAGTTTAAAGGCGGTAAAGGAATAGCTTCATCTATAGGGGTGATGTTATTTATTAATCCTTATTTGGCTCTTATATGTTTTGTAGTAGGAATAACAATAGCAATTTTGACGAAAATAGTTTCGATTGGCTCCTTAATAGGAGTTTCATTGGCTCCAATTATAGCCATCATTTTTTTCAGACCATTAGAAGATGCCTTTTTAATTTTTACTATAACTCTATCACTTCTGGCTATCTTTAGACACAAAAAAAATATAGTAAGATTAATCAAAGGTGAAGAGAAAAAATTAAAGACTAAATAGGAGGCAGTTTTTATGAAGAAAAATAAAATTATAGTTTTAGGTGGAGGAAGCTGGGGGACAGCATTAGCATGTTTACTAGCACAGAATAAAGAAGAAGTATTTCTTTGGATAAGAGATAAAGAAAAGCTAAAAATTATAAATGAAACCAGAGAAAATAAAGAATATTTACCTGACGTAAAAATTCCTAGTGAAGTAAAATTAATAAACTCATATAAAGGAGTTATTGAAACCTGCGACATTGCAGTACTTGCCATTCCAAGCCAAAATATAAGAGAATTAGTGACTGAATTAAAAGATGTAATTAATCCAGATACTGTAGTTATAAATGTATCAAAGGGCATCGAAATGAAAACATTAAAGACTATATCAGAAGTTTGTGAGGAAATAATCCCAAAGAATCCTTTTGTAGTACTTTCCGGGCCTTCACATGCAGAAGAAGTAGGAAAAAATTTACCTACTACAGTTGTAGTAGCATCAAATAATAAAAAATATTCGAAACAAATACAAGAGGTTTTTACATCAAATACTTTTAGAGTTTATACCAATGAAGATGTAAAAGGAGTTGAAATTGGTGGAGCACTAAAAAATGTCATTGCTATTGCCTCAGGTATTTCTGATGGTTTAGGTTATGGTGATAATACTAAAGCAGCTCTAATGAATAGAGGAATTATAGAAATATCCAGATTAGCTGATAAATTGGGTGCTGAGAAAATGACCTTTTTAGGACTTTCAGGCATAGGTGATTTAATAGTGACCTGTACAAGTATGCATAGTAGAAATAGAAGAGCTGGAATACTTATAGGTAAAGGTAAAACCGTAGAAGAGGCTGTAGAAGAAGTTGGTATGGTAGTAGAGGGAATATATACTACAGAAGCAGCATATAAACTTGCAAGAAAACACAATGTAGAAATGCCCATTGTTGAAGAACTATATAAAATAGTTTATGAAGGAAAAAAAGCTAAAGAATCTGTTGATAGTTTAATGACAAGGGATAAAAAGGATGAACTTAACTATTATTAGACAGCGGTGAGATATATGAATCAAAACAAAAAAAACAATAGTAATATAGTGAAAGTATTAATTATTCTTTTGTTAATTTCTTTCATTCTTTATTATGTTGATAATATTAGGCTAGATATAAAAAGTTATACAGCTGAAAAAGGAAACCTAGAAAATAAATACGAAGGTACCGGAATAATAATTAAAGATGAAGAAGTATATTATTCTGAATACACAGGTAGTATAAAGAACTATTATGAAGAAGGTGAGAGAGTAAAAAAAGGAGCCTTGATTTCTTCTGTTTTTCCAAATTTTCAAGGAGCAGGGATAAGTGGTGAAATTGACAAAATCAATAGAGCTATTAAAACTAAAGAAAATTCTCAGGATTCAGATGAAAACCAACAGATGATAAATGAATTAGAAAGACAAATTCAAGAATTTATAATTAAAAAGAACTATGAAGAAGCCTTTGAAATTATAGAAAAATACGAATCTAACGAGGGTTTTACTAATGAATACACTGATTGGACATTAGATGAATTATATGAGAAGAAAAATGAATTATCAGCTAGTGTTTCTAATAATAATATCAATATATATTCGAAATCAAGTGGGATAGTAAGTTATAAAATTGATAATGCGGAAGAAATATTTGATATTGATAAGATAGAAACTTTTAGAGCAGGAAACTACAACATCGTTAATTTAGAAGAAAATGTAACTTCAAAGGAAAAAATAAGTATTTCCGAACCTTTCATTAAGGTGATTAATAATTTTAATTGGTATGTAATGATAGACTTAAAAAATATTGTGCTAGAAAAAAA
>JBEPWV010000217.1:0-3073 GCA_041642175.1 Clostridia bacterium | reverse complement strand
CGTACTCTTCAGCAATTTCAGGACGAACACTTAATGTATAAGTGTTGTTAAATCCTAATTCATTCAACCAGTAAAGGCTATATTCTTCTTCAAAGGCTTCCTTTACATAATCGTATACCTCTTGAGGATCATTTAATCCAGACTCATTTAATTGGGCTGCATATGCAGTTCCTGTATATTCTGGATACATGTCTACTTCTCCTTCTCGTAGAGCTCCAAATACTATACTTGTAGATCCAAATTCTGTCACATCCGTTTCATAATCTGTTTTTTCTTCAATAATTTTTGAAAATAATTGTCCAAGTATTCTCTGTTCTGTGTAGTTTTTATGTCCTATTTTTATAACTTTTTCGCCTTCTTCGCACCCTGTTAGTGCTCCTAAGGCCAAAATCATAATTATACTAAAAATTAGTAGTTTTTTCATTTTTATTACCTCCTGTTTATTATACTTGATTATCTTTCTGACTTGTAATTCCTTCTGGTGTTAATTTTGTTTCAAACATTCCTAATAGTTTATCTACGGATATAGCTAGAAGTGCTGTTGGAACAGCTCCAGCCAGTACCATGTTATTGCTGGCCATGCTTATTCCTTTAAAAATCATTTCACCTAGACCACCAGCTCCTATTAATGCAGCTATTGTAGCCGTTCCTATATTTATAACTGTTGATATCCTTATACCACCCATTATTACCGGTAGGGCTAAAGGTATCTCTACCTTAGTTAAAATTTGTTTAGATGTCATACCCATTCCTCTACCTGCATCGATAATTGCTTCATCTACACTATTAATTCCTATAAATGTATTTTTAATTATAGGAAGTAGTGCATATAAGAAAAGCACAAATACCGAAGGAACGTATCCTGTTCCTAGTAAAGGTATTATCAGTCCGAAAAGGGCTAAAGAAGGGATAGTTTGAAAAATATTTGCTATACCTAGTATAGGTGAACGCACTTTTTTATTTTTGCTTATTAAAATTCCTACTGGTACTCCTAGTATTACAGCTAAAAGAACAGCCAAACCTGTAATTTGTATATGCTGTAAAGTTAATCCTAAAAGTTCATCGGATCTAGAAGCTACAAATTGGAAAAAATTCATATCATTCATTTACATCAACCTCCTTTATTGATCGTCTTCTTCATTACTAACAACAGCTTTAGTGATAATATTTAAAATAGAAGCTGTTGTTATCATGCCGATTAAATTTCCATCATCATCTAATACCGGCAAAAATCTTATTTTATTTTCTTCCATAATTTTCAACACGTCGGACATATTTGCATCATGCTGAACAGAAACAAAATCCTTTTTGCATATTTCCGACATTTTAACTTTATGATCCTCTTGCTCTCTCAAACTATCTCTAGTAATATAACCAATAGGAGGTTGAGGTTTGCTGGTTTCTTTTTCAACTATAAATAGCAATTCCATATCCTTCTTTTTCATAACTTCTATTACCTGAGCTGGAGAACGCTTCTGTCCTACTGTAACTAAGGATTTGTGCATAATATCACTTGCATTCAGCATCTCTGGAGATTTCCAAAGTCTATCCTTTCCAACAAAGTACTCTACAAAATCATCTGCAGGGTTTTTAAGGATTTCTTCTGGAGTATCATACTGAAGTATTTTTCCATCCTTCATAACTGCAATCCTATCTCCAATTTTTAAAGCCTCATCCATATCATGGGTTACAAATACAATTGTTTTACCAAGTTCGTCCTGGAGTTTGAGAAGCTCTTTTTGCAGCTGTTCTCTAGTGATTGGATCTAAAGCACTAAAAGGTTCATCCATTAATATTATATCAGGATTAACTGCTAAAGCTCTAGCTACACCAATACGCTGCTGTTGACCGCCGGATAGCTCGTGGGGATATCTGTCATAGTAATCCCCCGGGGGCAAATCAACAAGTTCAAGTAATTCCCAGGCTCTATCTTTTCTCTTTTTCTTGTCCCATCCTTTTAATTCAGGGATTATTTCAATATTTTTTCCTACAGTTAAGTGAGGCATTAGTCCTACTTTCTGTATGACATATCCCAACTGTCTTCTAAGTTCTATTTTGGTCATTTTAGTATAGTCTTCTCCCTTAATCATTATTGTTCCGCTGGTAGGGTCATTGAGTCTATTTATCATCCTTAAGGTTGTCGTTTTTCCACATCCGGACTCCCCTATTAAAACAACAATTTCACCTTTATCTATATTTAAATTTAGGTCTTCTATAACATTTACTTTTCCGTCATAGGATTTAGTTATATTTACCAGTTCAATCAAATTTAAAACCTCCTTCTTATTTAACAAATTTATATTTTTAAAATTTTTATGCATTTTATTTTTATGTTTAAGTTCAACTCATCTCCATAGCGGAGTATAACAAATTATATCATATATGTCAAAATTTTTCCATTGAAATGGTTTTCATATGTTCTCTTTACAGTTCTAAATAAAAGAATTATTTTTTATTATTCAGAATGTTTTTTACTGTGTTTTTTAAAAATAAACAAAAAAATAATCCTAATTTAAATTTTAAAAATTAGGATTATTTGCATATTTATAAATTTTGTTTAATTTTATTAATTTAGATACTTTGCTTCAAACTCTTCAACAAGCATTTCATATTTCTTCTGTATACCTTTATCTTTTTGTTTTTCTTCGAATATTTTGCAGTCTTTATTTATCATATCTATGGTACCTTCTTTTAGATTGTTTTGTGCAAAGGTATATGCAACTTTATCTTCCTTATCTATGTGTCGTGTCAGAAGGTCTGAATAAGATACTGCATTTGCGATTATATCAAGCTTTGCTTCTTCATCTCCCATTTGCACCTTATTTAAAGCTTCTTCCAACTGCTTCATGTGGAGTCTGCCTAAATCATGTTCAACAAGCATTCCATTTCTTACAAGCTTTTCTGCTACTCCTCCGATTTCCGAAATCATTCGATTAAAAAGAAAATCCTCTTCTTTCCCGTGATGATGGGCATCGGCAAAGTTTCTCACAAAATCTATAATCTTTCTAAAGTCTTCATCTTCATATCTGTCTTCCTTCATAAGTATAAATGAAGCTTTTCTAATAACTTTAAG
>JBEPWV010000216.1:0-3079 GCA_041642175.1 Clostridia bacterium | reverse complement strand
TTCTTTAGTTGTATTGAGAGAATAACCTAATCTTTTAAGTGCAGCAGCAAGAGAATCTCTCTGACTATCCATCATTAATATTTGTCCAGAATAATCCTCATTCCATAAAAGATCCCAAGAATCAGGGGTACCTTGAACTACTTCAGTATTATAAACAATGCCTAGAGTTCCCCAAAAATATGGTACAGAATACTCATTGTTAGGATCGTAGGGTTGATTTTTGAAATTTTCATCTATATATTGATAATTTGGTATATTATCAAAGTTTATCTTTTGAACCATATCTTCAGAAATCATTCTTTCAATCATATATTCACCGGTAATTATTAAATCGTAATCTGCTCCTCCGGCTTTAACTTTAGTATACATGTCTTCAGGAGTTGGATATTCTTGGTAGTTAATTTTAACTCCAAAATCTTCTTCGAACTCTACAAGTAATTCTTCATCAATATATTGTCCGTAGTTAAATATGTCTAAGGTTTCTTCCGAAGAGCTACTGCATCCGGATAAAACCAATGCAACTAGAATTGTTATTAGTATTAAGTATTTTTTCATTTTTTTCCTCCATTATTCCTTAACTTGTAAGGTCGTTCTTTTATTTATAATTAATAGTAATCCTAAAACCACTACTAACATCAAAGATGATAAGGCGTTAATAGTTGGAGATATCCCCCTTCTTGCCATAGAATAAATTTCAATGGACAAATTGGTAACTCCCGATCCAGTTGTAAAAAAACTTATAACAAAATCATCTATAGATAATGTGAATGCTATTAAAAATCCAGTGATTATACCTGGCTTAATTTGGGGGATTATAATTTTTCTTAAAGAGTAAAAAGGTGTAGCACCTAAATCTAATGCTGCTTCGGTAATGTTATTGTCCAGCTGCTTTAATTTTGGTAGTACTGATAAAATTACATAAGGGATATCAAAAGTTATGTGAGCTAACAACATAGTACTAAAACCTAATTTAATATTTGCCGACAAAAATAAAATCATTAATGCTATTCCTGTAACAATATCAGGATTGATAATAGGTAAATAATTTATATTCAAAAATAAATTCATTCTATTGGTTTTCATATTGTATATGCCAATAGCAGAAATAGTTCCCACAATAGTTGAAATTACAGCTGCGATTATAGCTATTGTTACTGTATAGTATAAAGCGCTTTGTATATCCCTATCATTGAAAAGCTCTAGATACCATTTAAAAGTAAATCCGCTCCATGTACCTCTAGACTTGGAATCATTAAAGGAATAAACCACCAAAACAGCAATAGGAGCATATAAAAATAAAAATACTAGTGATAAATATAATTTAGATATTTTATTTTTCATAAACTTACCCCGCTTTCTTTATCTATTTTTAATAAATTAAGTATTTTTATAGATATAAAAATTATGATCAGTATAATCATCGATAAGGCTGCTCCGAAGTTCCAATCTCTTGTTACTAAGAAAAGTTTTTCTATAAGATTACCAATCAAAACATTTTTTCCTCCGCCTAACAATCTTGGGATTACAAAGGTGCTTACTGCGGGCATAAAAACCATTACTATTCCTGAGATAACTCCTGCTAAACTTAGAGGAAATATTACCTTTCTAAAAATTGTAAAACCATCAGCGCCCAAATCCTCCGCTGCTTCTATTAAGCTTCTATCCATCTTATTTAAAGCTGTATAAATTGGAAAAACCATGAAAGGCAAAAAATTGTACACCATTCCCAAAATTACAGCACTGTTGTTGTAGAGCAGATTAACATTAGGCAGGTTAATCAAACTTAAAAAGCTGTTAATTAAACCGGTGTTACCTAAAATAGTCATCCAAGCGTATGTCCTTAGGAGCATATTCATCCACATAGGTAATATAAAAAGTAGTATTAAAAGACCTTTGTTTTTTTCATTCACTCTTGTTAGTAGATAAGCAACAGGATATCCTATAAATAAGCAAATTACAGTTGATAAAGCAGCTATACTTATTGATCTTATTAATACATTAATATAAATTGGATTAAAAAATTTAGCAAAATTTTCAAAGGTAAAGGTAATAGTTTTTATGTCATTTGGATTCCTTAATGTTATACTATATAAAAATATTAGAAAAAGGGGAAAAAGTATAAAAATCATCATCCAGATAGAATATGGATATGCTAAATACTTACTTTTGCTATTCATTTTACATCTCCCTCATCACATGTATATCATCTGGAGTGAAATCTAAACCTATGGTATTACCTACTTTGCTTGGTTTTGTACTCTGAATCAAAAACTCAAAATTTTTAGAAATAACTCCAATTTCATAATGAACTCCTTTAAATACTACTGATTTGACTTCACCATTAAGTAAACCTGCGTCTTTTTTTACAATATCTATGTCTTCAGGTCTTATCACAATGTTTACTCTTTCCATCTTTTTAAAACCGTAGTCAACACATCTAAAGTTTTTACCTAGAAAATTCACTTGATAATCATCTTTCATAATCCCTGAAATAATGTTGCTTTCTCCTATAAAATCAGCAACAAAAGAATTAATAGGTTCATTGTAGATGTTTATAGGAGAACCTATTTGCTGAATATTTCCGGATTTCATTATTATGATTCTGTCGGACATAGTTAAGGCTTCTTCTTGATCATGGGTTACATATATAAAAGTAATACCTAATGTTTTCTGAATGTTTTTTAATTCAACCTGCATTTCTTTTCTTAACTTTAAATCCAAGGCTCCTAAAGGTTCATCCAGAAGGAGTACTTTTGGTTCGTTTACTAATGCTCTTGCAATGGCTATTCTTTGTTGCTGTCCTCCGGATAGAGAATCAATCTCTCTTTTTTCGAATTTTTCAAGACCAACTAACTTTAGAATTCTCTTTATCTTTTTTTCGATCACTTCAGTGTTGAGTTTCTTGATTTTTAAACCAAAGGCGATATTTTCAAATACATTCATATGTGGAAATAAAGCATAATTTTGAAAAACTGTATTTATCTGTCTTTTATAAGGAGGAATAGTATTAATATTTTGTCCTTCAAAAAAAACTGAACCTTCATTTGTCTTCTCAAAACCACCGATGATTCTTAAAGTT
>JBEPWV010000215.1:0-3079 GCA_041642175.1 Clostridia bacterium | reverse complement strand
TATTAAATATATAACTAACCCATCTTGTAAGGATGGCTCGCTCTTCTTTTTCCTACACTAAATTAACGCTACTCAATACTTATTTACATAAGACAAGTTTAAATAAACATAATATAATAGTTAGGATTGCAAAAAATAAAAAGACTATTGGAAGTTTTAATTTAATATTTTACAAAAACCAAAATGAAAATGATGATGAAATGCTAAAACTTTTTGCATCGAAAGTAGAATTATTTATAGACAAGAAAAATTCTGAACAAAGAAATAGAATACTATGATTTTGAACTTAGAATAAAACTTAAAAATGGGGAATTTAAATGTCTAAAAAAAATATAATAAATGAACAAAAACAGGAATCAGAAAAAAAGAATAAAGATCTAATTAATACAAAAGACCTATATAAAAAAATATTTGAAGAAACACAGGATAATATGTTTTTAATAAAGGTTAAAAATGATAGTACTTTTGAATATGTCAGAAATAATAAAGCTCATCAAATATCTACTGGAATTTCCTTAGAGGAAATTAGAGGGAAGACACCAGTAGAATTATTGGGAAGTAAAATGGGAAAAGAAGTTGAAGTTCACTATGAAAAGTGTTTAGAATTAAAAGAACCTATAAGTTACGAAGAAATACTAACTGTTCCATCAGGAAAGAAAACATGGAATACCTATTTGTCTCCACTAGTAGAGAATAATAAAATAACTCATATTCTTGGGTCAAGCCATGATATAACATCAAAAAAACAAGCAGAAAAAGAACTTATTGATATTAAAGAAAGATTAAAAAATGTTTTAGAAGGTACAAATGTAGGAATTTGGGAATGGAATGTTGCAACAGGGGAAACTTTTTTTAATAAAAAATGGGCAGAGATGATGGGATATGAATTTAAAGAACTTTTTCCAATAAGTTTAGAAACATGGGAAAAACTGGTACATCCTGAAGATTTAAAAAGAGCAGAAAAAAAACTTGAAAAAATAAAGAATAAAGAAATTGAATATTACGATTGTGAGATTAGAGTAAAGCATAAAAATGGAAAATGGATATGGATGCAAGATAGAGGGAAAGTGACAAAATGGTCTTCTGAGAGAGAACCTGTTTTAATAAGTGGTACTATTATGGATATTAATGAAAGAAAAAAAGCAGAAGAGGAATTAATTCAATCTCACGACTTGATAGAATATATACTAAAATACAACACATCAGGGGTGGCTGTTTACGATAAAAATATGAACTATATGTATGTGAGCGAGAGATATTTAGATATATATAACATAAAAGAAAAAGACATTATCGGAAAACATCATGACAAAGTTTTTCCTAATTTGCCCCAGAAGTGGAAAGATGTTCATAAAAGGTCTTTAGAAGGAGAAGTTATTAGTAAAGAAGAAGATCTATATCATAGAGAAGATGGCAGTGTAGACTTTATAAAATGGGAATCGAGACCATGGTATGAAAAAGATAGAAGAATAGGTGGCATAATATTTTATATAGAAATAATAACAGAACAGAAAGAATTGGAAGCACAAATATACAAAGAAAAGGAACAATTTAAAACTACACTTTTATCAGTAGGTGATGCAATTATATCAACTGACAAACAAGGCAAAATAAAAGTTATGAATAATGTTGCTGAAAATCTAACCAAATGGAAAAAAGAAGAAGCTCAAGGAAGACCTCTCGAAAAGGTTTTTAAAGTAATTAACAATTGCACAAAAAAACCTTGTGAAAACCCTGTAGAAAAAGCCTTAAAACTTGGTAAGATTGTAGAAATGTCAAATGATACTGTCCTTATAAATAAAGATGGTAAAGAAATCCCTATTGAAGACAGTGCGGCACCAATAAAAGATAGAAACGGCAATATTACCGGAGCGGTTATAGTATTTAGAGATTTTACTGAAAAAAAAGAAAGGCAAAAAGAAATAGAAAATCTTAGTTTTCATGACCATCTGACAGGGTTATATAATAGAAGATATATGGAAGATTCTATAAAGAGATTAGACACAAATAGGAATCTACCTCTTTCTATAATAGTTTCAGATGTAAACGGTCTTAAACTTACAAATGATGCCTACGGTCATGAAATGGGAGATGAACTATTAAGAGTTGTTTCTGAAATATTAAAAGACTCATGTAGGGATGAAGACATTGTATGTAGAGTAGGAGGGGATGAATTTGTTATAATTCTTCCAGATACTAGTGAAGAAGAAACAAAAAAGATCCTAAAAAGAATAACAGAAGAATCAAGGAAAACTAAGTTAGATTCAATAATTGTATCATTGGCAGTAGGATATTCAACAAAAAATATAGAAGAGAAAGATATATTTGAAGTATATAAAGAAGCAGATAATAAAATGTATAAAAATAAACTGAAGTATGGAAGAATAGTGAGAAATAAAACTGTAGAAACAGTACTCCTTAATATAAAAAAGAAATATGATTATGAGCAGATTCATACTGAAAGAGTATCCCAATACTGTGCAAAAATAGCAAGTGAAATGAAATTTAGTAATAAAGAGATAGAAGATGCAAAAATAGCTGGTGCTTTACACGATATTGGAAAAATAATAGTTCCTCCAGAGATATTAAATAAAGAGAATAAATTGACACAAGAAGAATCTAAAATAAAAAATAAACACCCAGTAACAAGCTATCAAATTTTAAAAAGTGTAGACGAATACTCTCACTTAGCTGAGGCAGTTTTACATCATCATGAAAGGCCAGATGGATTTGGATATCCTGAGAGTTTAAAGAGAAATGAAATACCGATCTTATCTAGAATAATATCAGTTGCAGATGCCTTTGAAGCAATGACATCAAAAAGACCATATAAAAGAACAAAAACAACGGAAGAAGCTATAGAAGAACTAAAAAAAGGTTCCGGAACACAATTTGATGAAGAAATTGTAAATATATTTATAAATAAAGTTTTATAGATTAAATTATCCAGAACATACAGACTCTTTGTACCTCAATTAAATAGAAAGAAATAATGCTTAGTATTAAACTGAATATTAAGCATTATTTTAGTCAAGGGAGATGTATATAATTTTTCTATGAAAGACCATTAACTTATTTG
>JBEPWV010000214.1:0-3094 GCA_041642175.1 Clostridia bacterium | reverse complement strand
TATTTTTTCATTTGTTTTTTTAGCTTGAATTAATTTATCGTTTTCTTCTTTTAATATATTTTTATATTCTATATTCTCTGCTTTTAACTTTTTTATATTTTTTTCATCTTCTTTTATGAGTTTTTCCGTCAATTTAAACATAGCGTTGTAGTTGTAGTATTCAGCAGTTAGATATTCTTTCATTTTTTCATCGTCTTTATATTCTGTTCTACCTGCTGCCTGTCTAAGTAAGTTTTCTCTGTTTTCTATATCTTTTCTCATTTCTTTTTCTAAATCTCTGAATCTCTGCTGTATATTTTCGTAGAGGGTAGTGTCGAAAAGCTTTTGGAGGATTTTTTCTCTTTCCTTACTTTCAGCTACAAGCATTTTTCTAAATTCTCCCTGAGGAATCATCATTATTTGGGTAAATTGATCAGAGTCTAATCCTATAATTTCATTTACCTTTTCATTAACGTCATTAATTCCAGAAAAATTAAGATTTTTACCTATCACTTCCAGTTCTGCCACCGTAGCCTGGGTTGTAGTTCCTTCTCCAATTTTTTTGTATCTAAGTTGTTCCGGTACTCTTCTGATTTTATATTCCTGTCCTTTTAGTTCAAAGAGCAGCTCTACCTGGGTAGTAGTATCTAAATCTGAAAACTGGCTTATAAAGTCCTTGGGCTGTCTGTTTTCACCGCTTCCTTCTCCATATAACGCATAGCTTATAGCGTCGAATATCGTGGTTTTCCCGGAGCCGGTAGCTCCAGTTATTAGAAATAGAGTTTTGTTTTCTAGTTGAGTAAAGTCTATAATCTCTTTATTTCCGTAAGGTCCAAAACCTTCCATAGTGAGTTTTATGGGTTTCATTTATTCAGCCCTCCTATTTCTAAGTTCATTTTCGGTGATTTCTTCAAATATTTTTAAGTTTTCTTCCGTAATTTCCTCACTGGTCATTCCTTTATAGAATTTCTTTAGGATTTCTATAGGATTCATTTTCGTAAATTTTTCTCTATCTATGCTTTCGTAATCTCTTGAAGCCTCTATGTTTTCCTTTTTTATTTTTAGTGTGTTGGGGTATACACTTCTAAGGGTTTTTATAGGTTCTATGAGTTCACCTTTATCTTCCAAAATAGCCATAATATAGTCATCAGTATTTGCCAAGCTGCTTACTTCTTCTTTTATAAGGTGACTGATTTTTCCTTTTATAATTCTTAGATCTCTTTTAGGTTCCAAATTTAAAAATTCTTTTTCTATATTACCTTTCTCTTTTATGTCTATTATTGGTATGGTTTTATTATGATCTGCTTCTGAAAAAGAGTATTTTAATAGAGAGCCTGAGTATCTTATATTTTCTCCTTTGACCTTTTGAGGTCCGTGAATATGTCCTAGAGCAACATAATCAAAATCATCGAAATATTTTACATCAGCGTATTCCGCAGTTCCTATAGATAAAGGCCTTTCTGATTCGCTGGTTTCAATTTTTTCAGTACCGGTTATATAACCGTGGGCTATGCAAATATTTCTTTCCTGAGAGTTTAAATCTTGTCTTATTATTTCTAAAGTTTTTTTATATGCATCATCTTGAGTTTTTATGTCGTTATCTTCGTAGGATTTTCTGCAGTGAAAAGGATCTAAATAAGGTATAGGATAGAAATTTATCTTACCGTATTCATCTTCCAGGGTGATTTTGTATGGTTTTTTATCTATATTTCCGTAGGTATAGAGTCCACCGGCCATTAATATTTCGCTGCCGTAGTGAATTCTCTCCGGACTGTCGTGGTTTCCTGCTATAGAGATAATCTTTGCATTTGTTTCTTTTATAATTCTTGTGAAAACTTCATTCAGCAAAGCTACGGATTCGGTTGAAGGTCTTGATTTGTCGTAAATGTCTCCAGCTGCTATCAGTACATCTACTTCTCTTTCTTTTATTTCATCTACTAGTTTATTTAAAATGTATCTCTGATCATCTATTAAAGACATTTTATGTAATGTTCTTCCTAGATGCCAGTCCCCTGTGTGCATTAATCTCATGATTTCCTCCCGAGCTTTAATTATTTCTATTATATCATTGATTTATGACTTTCGTGTAAATTGTAATATTATTTATATATTTTTTTACTAATTTCCATCAATTCTTCTAACCATGGAGTAAGTATACATTTTAAAATGTTTCCTCCAAAAATTTGATCCATATATATTAAAAGATTCAAAATCTACTCCAAGTCTTTCATAACCTTTTTCACTTAACCAGTTTTCAACATGATTTAATAACTTATATCCTATTTTTTTACCTCTGTAATTAGGTTCTATGTAAGCACTGGTTATATTCATCATCTTTGAATCTGTAGTTAAAAACTGTTCTCCTTTTTCTTCTATTCCCATATATCCTAAAACCTTTTCACCTTGGCAGTAAGCAAATATATGGTGGTTCTCTTCTTTAAGCCATTTCTTTAGAGTTTCAATAGGATTATCATCCTTATTTCTTATCATAAAAAGAGGCGCTTTTCCATAGTATTTTGTGTGATCTTCATGAATGTTTTTTAATTTATATATATTTTCATTAGTTATTTTTATAATATTTTTATTATCTTCAGTTTTTTTGTTTACCTCTTTTATTCCATCAACACATCTTAATCCAAATCCCAACCAAAACCATATGTTAACTGGATTTGTTTCTTTTGAATAAATTGTAACTGCATGCTGTTTGTATCCTTTATCAACCCATGTTTTAGAATTTTTTTCGTACATTTTTTGATAAGTTTTACTTACATCTCCTGAAATAATTCCGTGTCCGTATATAGGTATGTAAATACTGGGGCTACCCCACATTTCTTCTATTTTATAACCTATTAAATATCCTTTAATATTATTTTTATCCAGTGTAACCATACCTTTTCCTTTATCAAGAAGATGATTAATATTTTCTTTTAATAATTTAGTAGTATCTTTATTTAATTCCGGTAAATTTACCTTGGTTTTTTGTTCGTTGTATTTATTAATCTGATGATTTATAATTTCTTCTCTATATTTTTTTATGTTATTATCAAATCTCATGATTCAACCTCCTTTGATCTCTAGGTAAATTGTAGTTTAAGTAGAAGTTTTTTTCAATAAA
>JBEPWV010000213.1:0-3106 GCA_041642175.1 Clostridia bacterium | reverse complement strand
AATTATCAATTTGATAAAAAATCTTCTGAGAGGAGATGAAGGCCATGATAAAAATTGAAGGACTGAATAAATGGTTTAGAGATTTTAATGTATTGAAAGATATAAATATTACAGCAAATACAGGAGAAATATACGGTCTTGTAGGATCAAACGGCTGTGGAAAGACTACTCTGCTTAAACATATTATGCAGATATTTAAGCCAGACAGCGGAAAAGTAATTTATAAAAAAGAAGAAATAAATGAAAAAAGTTCAGATTTAGATAAGTTTTACTACATTCAAGATGATTTGTATTTTCCTTATGGATATAATTTGGATATGCTTTTTAAATATGAAAACAAACTTTACCCAGATATGTCTTCGGAAAAATATGAAAAACTTCTCAAATTTTTCAACATTAATAGAAAGGCAAAACTGAGTACTTTATCAAAAGGACAGAAAAAACAGGCTGCTTTTATAATTGCTGTATCAGCCAACCCGGAAGCACTATTACTTGATGAAGTTGTAGATGGTCTGGATGCAGTAGTTAAACGTAAATTTTGGAATGTATTAATAAATGAAGTAATGGAAAGAAATATCACAGTTATTATATCATCTCACGATCTTAAAGAAATAGACAATATCTGCGACAAAGTTGGTATTA
This sequence comes from Clostridia bacterium, assembly GCA_041642175.1. Lineage (GTDB taxonomy): Bacteria > Bacillota > Clostridia > Tissierellales > Dethiosulfatibacteraceae > UBA8670. The sequence goes on along the minus strand of JBEPWV010000213.1, from coordinate 2,464 downwards.
TGCATGAAGGAAGAATTATAAAAGAAGAAAAAATGGATACTCTTAAATCAGAAATTAAAAGAGTTCAATTTGCAATTGATGAAGAATTTGAAACCATAAATAGTAAAGATTACGAAATAATTAAAGTGCAGAAAATAGGAAGTGTATACTTTGGCATTATCAAAGGAAGTGTAGACATATTTAGAAAAGATTTAAATGAAAAATACAATCTTCTAATCTTTGATGAATTATCTATGGATTTAGAAGAAATATTTATTACGGAATTGGGAGGTGCTGGATATGGAAAAGAAGAATTTATTTCCGAATAATTTTAAGACGGTACTTTTAGACAGCATATACGGCAAAAAGAACTGGTTTTTAATGTCTTTTGCCATATTGATTATTACGGTGTTAATAATGCCACTACTTTTAATAAGTGAAATTCAAGAAGGCAATATTGTAGTTGGTATGGTTGAAATATTTATACTAGTTTTTATAAACTGCATAATTGACTTCAGCTACTTGCATGATAGTAGAAAATTAAGCTACTATACGTCTAAGCCAATGACATCACTGCAAAGAGTAAATTTAATTATTATTACCAACTTGATATTTACAGCTGTTTTAATAGGAATTTTAGTTGTAATAAATCTAATAGCTGGCGTAGATGTTCATGAGATGTATATTATAACCATTCCATGGCTTGCTACGGGAATAATTACAGCGGCATTTTCAAGTATCCTTACAGGAAACTCTTTTGCTGCAGCTGTAGCGACAGTAGTTAATTTCACATTACCATTATCCTTTTTAGCTATACTTAACTATTTATTTACAATAATTGAGGATTTAGCATTAGGATTTAATGCCAATATACTTTTCAATAGCTTTGTAGAGAACTATTACAAAGTTGATAAATTATACTTTTTAAACTATTTTGATGATGGAATAAATTTGGGTTACTTTTTCCAGTTGGCAGTTATTATGACTGTACTATACTTAATCGGTTATAAGTTATTAAAAAGAAGAAAGAATGAAAGAACATCAGAGCTTGTAGTATACGACGGATATAAATACTTCATATCACTGTTTTTAGCTACACTGGTACCGATAGGGTTTTCACTAGCCTTAAGAACAGAAAGTTTCATAGGAAAGATGGCGGTTTTTGTACTACTATCAGCTTTAGGTTACTACATTATCAATGCCATATTAGAAAAGTCTTTCTCTCCATCATTTAAGGGTTTAAAGATGTACATAATATATCTGGTTGCTTTCGCACTGTTTATTGTAGGTGGTAACATAGCTACAAATCAGTACGAATACTATGTTCCGGAGGCTGAAGATGTTGAATATGCTTTCATTGGTAATTCTATGTACCATTACCACCAGGACTGGGAAAGAAGCATGCAGGTTTACGATTTTAGTCTTGAAGATATAGAAGATGAAAAATTTAAAAAAAATGTTGATATTTATACTTCAGCTAAAAGTATAGACAATATAATAGACATACATCAACATATCCTTGATGATCAAAACTACTACTTAAATCAAAATGTAATCATTACCTACGTAATGAAAAATGGAGATAACTTGACGAGATACTACAATTTAAAACAAGCAGATGATTACAATGGGGATTATCTAAATTCTAAAGCTAAAGAAATATTAAATACTGAAGAATTTAAAAGTAGACTTCCTTACAATAACAAGTACTTCAACGAAACATATATAACCAATATGAATTTTGAAATTAATGACGAAAATGGATACAAAACCTATAATATTACAAACATAGACTTAGATAAACTTAAAATCAACTTAGAAAAAGACTACGAAAATTATTTGCAGGAATCAAAATATTCATTTGAAATACTTATAAGACCAGATGCAAATAGAAATCCTGACTATTATATAGAAAATAGGATTGATGAAGATAAAGAAGTAGAAACTGTAGCTCCTGAAGCAAAACCGGAAACATATTATAGAAATTACTCTATATTTTACGAAACAGCTGAAATTGGAAACTTGAAATATATGAGATATAATATACAGATAGGTGAGGATTTTAATAATACAATTAACATGATTGAGAATTACTTAAATATTGAAATAGAATAAAATTAATTATCAAGGAACACTCCAGTGAAGAAATTTACTGGGGTGTTTTTAGTTTAGCAGTAGAAGGATATATAGTTATACTTTCATAGATAAGTATTTTATATTTTTAATGACTTAAATGAATCAGTATATAAATAAACAAAGCTTATATTAATACAAGTAATTATAATATTTATAAATGAAGTAAGATAATCTTTTCCTGAAATTACAAATTAGTTAAACCCTTAAAACCTAATCTTAAGAGCATATGCAGGTTATTTTGCATATAAATAACAGTTTCAAAACTCTTTTTTTACATTGTATAAATATAATTGTAATGATATAATTATATTAAATATAATCCATGAGGAGGGTTATCAAATGAAAAGGT
>JBEPWV010000212.1:0-3114 GCA_041642175.1 Clostridia bacterium | reverse complement strand
TTATTGATTTTATTGATTTATTTGATTTATTAATTAAATATATTGATAAAATTAAAAAAACAAGGCAAAATTTGCCTTGTTTTTAAGTTTTATTGATTTTAAAATTAATATTATTGATTTTAGTCTTAAATTTATTGTTTTTTATTTATATATCTCTTAATTCTTTGAGTATTTTAGTCTTGTCTATTGTTTTAGCATCTTTAGTTTTTATGACTTTTGCCGGTGCTCCTGCTGCTACGGAATTTTCCGGCACATCTTCTATTACTATTGATCCCGCTGCAATTACAGAACCTTTTCCTACTCTTACTCCTTCAAGTATTACTGCATTTGCTCCTATCATAACATCATCTTCTATAATTACCGGACTTTTGCTTGGTGGTTCAAGAACTCCTGCTATCACTGCTCCTGCTCCAAGATGAACATTTTTACCTATTGTACCTCTTGCTCCTACCACAGAATTCATGTCTATCATAGTTCCTTCACCTATTTCCGCACCTATGTTAATTACCGCTCCCATCATTATTACTGCACCTTTTCCAATACTAACTCTATCTCTTATAAGTGCTCCTGGTTCTATTCTAGCTTGAATTTCTTTAGTATCAAGAAGAGGTATTGCAGAATTTCTCCTGTCGTATTCCATTTCATATTCTTTTATTTGTTCTTTATTTGCATCTAAAATCTCTTTAATACTCTCGTATTCTCCAAAAACTACTGCAAACCCTTCGTTATTAAATACCTTGCAGTCTTTAAAATCTATTTGATTAATGTTTCCATTAATATAGAGTTTGATTGGCGTAGTTTTTTTTGCATCTCTAATAAATTTTGCAATTTCATAGGGATCTGTAAATTTGTTGTTATTCATTAGTTCCTCCAATATCATTAATCAAGTCATCCATATTATATAAACCTTTTTCTTTCATTATTATATAGGAAGAAGCTTTCAAGGCTCCTTTAGCGAACAATCTTTTTGACTGTGCTGTATGTTTTATTTCTAATACTTCATCTTCCCCGGCAAATAACACCTGATGTTCTCCTGATATACTACCACCTCTGACTGCATGAATGCCTATTTCTTTCTTCTTTCTTTTCGTGTCGTTTCCTACTCTTCCGTAAATATATTCGTATTTTTCCTTCAATTCCTTTGATATGACATCTTTAAGCATATTTGCAGTACCACTAGGTGAATCAGTTTTTCTATTATGATGCTTTTCTATTATTTCAATGTCGTAATCTTCTTCCATTAGGGAAGTAACTTCTTTTAATATCTTGGCAATTATATTTATTCCATAGGACATATTTGCTGTTTTAAAAATCGGTATGTCTTTAGAAGCTTTTTCTATCATCTGCAATTCTCTGTTTTTATATCCTGTTGTAGCGAGAACCAAAGGAGTATTTGTTTTTATACCAAAGTCTATAATACTATCCAGTGATCCAGGAGAAGAAAAATCTACTACAACATCTACATTTTCCTTTACTTCAGATATGTTTTTATATACTGGAAAGTCGATTTTTTTATATGAATTAGCAACTCCAGCTGCTATATCAAAATTATCATCATCTTTGACTTTTTCCCTTAAAACCTTTCCCATACTACAGAAACATCCAAACAGTAGTATTTTTATCGTCATTCTTCCATCACCAACCATCTTTTTTTAAGTTCTTCTCTTAAGTATTCTACGTTTTTTTCTTCCATTTCATACAAAGGCTTTCTTACCGGACCTACATCTAAACCCATAAGATTAAGAGCAGTTTTCACCGGAATTGGGTTAACTTCTACAAAAAGAGCGTTTATCAAACTTATCATGTCTAATTGTATTTTTTTTGCCTTTTCTATATTGCCTTTTAAAAATTCATCAACAAGTTCATGAACTTCCCTTGGCATAACATTAGCTATAACAGATATTACTCCTTTACCTCCTAATGATAGAATTGGAAGTATCATATTGTCATTACCTGAATATACACTGAAATTTTCATCCACTCGGCTTAAAAGCTCGGCAGCATAACCTATATCACCTGTTGCATCTTTCATTGCAACGATATTTTTATGTTTTGATAATTCTACAGCTGTTTCTACTTCTATAGTCATGGCTGTTCTGGAAGGTACATTATAAAGAATTATTGGCTTGTCAACTCTATCAGCTATATAGGTAAAATGATTGATTAATCCTCTTTGGGTTGTTTTGTTGTAATAAGGTGTAACCATCATCAATCCATCTACACCTATTTTACAAGCTGCCTTACTTAACTGAAGTCCATACTCAGTGTCATTACTACCTGTACCCGCTACTACCGGTACTCTTCCAGCAACTTTTTTTACACAATATTCCATAACCTGCTTGTGTTCAACATCGCTTAAAGCTGATCCTTCTCCTGTAGTTCCGCAAGTAATAATAGCATCTATTCCGTTTTCTATTTGTTTATCTATCAATTCACCGTATTTTTTGAAATTAACTTCTCCATTTTCAAATGGTGTAATTATAGCTGTTCCTGCTCCTTTAAATATCATCTCTTTGACCTCCTAGGGTTTTTCTAAATTTTTTTTATTATTTTAGTATTTTTAGCATTTTTCCTATTTAGATATTTTTTTTATAGAGGCCAGAGTAATCTCTCTTAGCACCGTTTATACCTCCTCTTTTGGTATTACAGTTTTGGTTAAAAAATATAAAAAAAAGTCATGAGTAAAAAACTCACGACTTAATATTTCGCTATTTCTTACCCAAATGTATTAAGCTCTCCAAGAAATAGACGGGTAATCTATTTCAGACAGTACTATACTTATTCAGCATAGTCCCAACCCACAAAAGTAGATTTCGGCGATTGTCCCTTTCCCATAAGGTACTCTTGACTAATCGCGGCCTCTGTAATACATTTAATTTTTAATTTAAATAATACTATCAAAATTATCTATGTATGTCAATCAATTTTACATATTAATTTATAAAACTAAAATTTACTATCATCTATTCCGCTTAACCAATCATCGATTGGTGTAGAAATATTTTCAACAGTTTCTTTGTTAAATGGACTTTCAAGATTACCATATTCCACCAGCTCTAAAAAAGGTTTGCTTCCTCCTGCATTACAAAGCTTTAAGTAATCCTTCCAAGTACT
>JBEPWV010000211.1:0-3120 GCA_041642175.1 Clostridia bacterium | reverse complement strand
TAAAAACATTGATTTTAAAGATATACTTAAAAATATTGTAACTAACCCTTTAATTATAGGTATAGTATTAGGATTAGTATGGTCTTTAATCAAACTACCAATTCCTATTTTTATTCAAGGAACCTTCGATCTCATACAGGGACTAGCTACACCTTTAGCACTTATAGGAATAGGATCAATGTTTGTCCTGGGAAATAAGAAGAAAATAGACTTGCCTTTACTTTTTTCTACTGTGTTTAAAACAATTATAATACCAGTTTTAGGAACAATAGGAGCAATACTAATTGGATTGGAGGGCAACTACCTTGCTGTTCTTTTCATATCTATCGCAACACCAACAGCAGCTACCAGCTTTATTATGGCAAAAGTAATGGATAGCGACTATAACTTAGCAGCAAATATTGTAGTTGCTACTACAGCAGTATCTTCTATTACCATGTTCCTGGGGATTGCTATTTTAAAAGCATACAATCTAATATAGTTAATCTATTTACAAAAGATGTATATAAATATATAATTAAAATAGCAATTAAGGTGAGGTAGAAATGAAAGAACTGAAAGAAAAAGTCAAAAAAACCAATAGTTACTATTTGAATTATATCCCGGCATTTGTATTATTTGTGATAATATTTAAATTTATATATTCAGATAACGGCATATCAATTATTTTTGGAATATTTATTCCTATTCTTGGAGGAATTTTTCTGGCAGTTGTATTGAATCCTATGTATAAACTAATAAGGGATAAGTTAATTAATATCAAAATGGTTGCAATTTTGATAGTTTATTCTATTTTTATAGGAATTATAGTTACAGCAGGTATTATAATAATACCAAGAGTAGTGGGAAGTATAAATCAATTTATTATGGATATACCTAGAATGATTAATGCTTTGGAAAATCTTTTTCAAGATCCTCCCCAAAGACTTCAATTTATAATACAGCATCAATCTTATCAATTTTTTCTAGATAATATACAAACTCTTACACAACGAATCTCAGAGATGGTATCCAGTATAGTAGATAAAACATTATTAAAATTATTAGACATAACATCAGGTATTTTTGATTTTATTATAGCGATATTTATATCAGGATATATATTGGTAGATAAAAACCACTTCAAAAATTTAGCAAGCAAAACATCATATACTTTTTTTAGCGATGAAACGGCTCAGGAAATTATCGATTTAGGATATGAATTAAATCAAAATGTAACTAAATTTATATTTGGTAAATTTGTAGACTCTTTAATTATTGGTATGATAGCTTTTATAGTAATGAATTTCATAATACAGACACCTTATCCTCTTGTTTTATCCATTATTATAGGGATTACAAACATGATACCTTATTTTGGTCCATTCATAGGAGGAGTGCCTGCTACTATTATAACCCGACTTCTCGATCCTACAAAAGGTCTCTGGATGATTCTTTTTGTAATTATTCTTCAGCAGTTTGATGGTTGGGTTCTAGGTCCTAAAATACTTGGAATACAGTTAGCCTTAAAGCCTGTATGGATTATTACAGCAATTCTAATAGGCGGAGGATTATTTGGGTTATGGGGAATGTTTTTCGCTACACCAGTTGCAGCCTTGCTAAAAACAATATTTAACAAGTATATGGATATTAAATTAAAGGATAAAAAAATATATTTAGAAAACGAAAATAATTAAATATTTGGAACCCATTTTGCATGTGGACAAATGTTCGCGAATATTTGAGAATGTGGATAAACCTGTTAGTAAGTCCTGAAAAAGGGCTTTTTTTGTGGATAACACTCTATAATTGTTATGAAACTAACCCGTTAAGGATGATATAAACTGTGGATAACTATTTTATTATGTATACTTAAGGAGATAACATATGTTTGGAAATAAAAGATACCGTACATTAAACTATGAATTGAAAAAAATCTTCGGTAAAAAGGTAATTAAACTATCAATTGACGGTGGGTTCACATGTCCAAATAGAGATGGAACAATAGGAGAAAGAGGGTGTATTTTTTGCAGTGAAGAAGGGTCAGGAGAATTTGCTGGAAATAGAAATAAAAATATCACTTGTCAGATGGATCAGCAGAGAAAACTTCTTGAAAAAAAGTGGAATACTGAATTGATTATTCCCTACTTTCAATCCTTTACAAGTACTTACGAAGATGTATCAAAGCTAAAAATTAAATATGATGAAGCATTAAAATATGAGGGAACTGTAGGCCTGGCTGTAGCAACTCGACCAGATTGCTTGGAAAATGAAAAAATTGAGCTTTTATCAACATACAATAAAGATTACTTAGTATGGGTTGAGCTTGGACTGCAGACTATTCATGAGAAATCAGCTAATCTAATCAGAAGAGGTTACAACTTAAATGTTTTTGAAAACACATTAAAAAGATTAAATAATGAAAAAATTAAAACAGTTGTTCATGTAATAGTTGGCTTACCGGGAGAAAGCAAAAATGATATAATTAAAACAGTTAAATACCTAAGCAGTCAAAATATATGGGGAATCAAATTCCACTTGCTTCATATATTAAAAGATACTGACTTAGAAAAATACTATCATGAAGTTGGATTTAAACTTTTAGAAAGAGAAGAGTACATAGATATAATTTGCGATGCCATAGAATTTTTAAGACAAGATATAGTAGTGCATAGAGTTACAGGAGATGGCAAAAAATCAGATTTAATCGCACCGAATTGGAGTCTAGACAAGTTAAGAGTGTTATCTGGGATAGATATGGAATTAAAAAGAAGAGATTCATATCAAGGGATTAAATACCTACCCCAATAATTAGATTAATATTATCGAATATTATGATAACAGGAGGCCTTTATGGAAAGCAAAAAACTTCAAGATGAGGTTATAGAAGTAAAAAAAGGCAAATTGGATATTAATATATTCATCGAAAAATATCAACCTTTTATTTTTAGTACTATTAAAGAATTTAAAGGAAGATATATAGATGAATCTGATGAATTAAGTACAGTAGGAATGTTAGCATTTAAAGAAGCTGTTGACAGTTTTGATCCTGAAAAAGGGAGCTTTTACTCTTTTGCAAAAAAAGTCATTAAATTAAGACTTATAGATAATTATAGAAAAAACAAAAAAAGAAATGAAAAA
>JBEPWV010000210.1:0-3120 GCA_041642175.1 Clostridia bacterium | reverse complement strand
GACATTACATTAAATGGAGACTCTCTTATAAAAAAAGGTACCCGAACTTATAAAATAAATAAATTACTCCAGTACTTCATAGCATTTAGAAATAGAAAAATATTACCAGAAACTATAATCGAAAACCTATTTCCGGAAGATGAGTATACAGACCCTAAAAACACCCTTAGTACACAGATATTCAGGCTAAGAAAGGCCATAAAAAATGTAATTCCAGAGGGTGAAGAAGAAAGCAAATATCTAACAATAAACTCCATAAATGGAAACTATATTTTGGAAGTAGGAGAAAAAGTAGATATAGATGTAGATAAATTCGAAGACCTAATAAGACTAGGAGACGAGAAACTCTCTAAGAATAGAGATGAAGCTCTTAAAATATACAACAAAGCACTGGATATCTACGAAGGAATGTTTCTATCAGAAAATGGATATGAAGTATGGCTTACTCCTGTGCGAAATTACTACAACAGACTCTACATTAAGGTTACATTCCGAACAATTGAAATACTTAAAGAAAAAGAAAACTACGATAGGATTACCAGAACCTGTGAAAAGGCATTAGAATTTGAGCCCTATGATGAAGATATTCATATTTGCTTCATGGAAGCAATGTTAAAGCAGGGTCACTTTACAAATGCACTTAACCACTACGAATACGTTGTAAGTTTACTAAAAAAAGAAATGGGAATAAACTCATCTCCTAAATTAGATGAATTCTATAAAAAGATAAAAAGTACAATATCAGAAAAAAGGAAGATGACTATAATAGACTTTTGGGATAAAATAAAATTAAAAGAACCAGAAGGAGCAATGCAGTGTGATTTCAGCGATTTTAAAGTTATAATTGACAACCAGAGAAGAAAAAGCGAAAGAAATTCAGAAGACGATTATATAAGTATTATAACTTTACAGTCAAAAGAAGCTGATAAATCAGATAATACCCTTTGGGCAGAAGAAATGACTTGTATTCTTAAAAACTCCCTTAGAAAAGGAGATGTATTTACATTTTGGAATGACAAACAAATACTTGTTCTTCTTCACGAAGTTAAACAACAGGCATTGTTAATAATAGAAAAAAGAATTAGAGATAAAATTAGAAGAAGACCTAAAATAGCAAAATTTAAAATAAATATAGACTTTAAACCACTCCTAGAAGAAAAATTAGCTGAAGAAAAAGTAGCATCCGAAAAATAAAATATCTGGATAAATACACAGTAAAATTTTGAAGACCTTTAAAGAGGTCTTTTTTTTTGTAATTAAAATGTAACTGACTAATGATAGAATTAATTAAATAAAATTCTTAAACTGTGAAAGGAAGTGATCCAATGGAACACCTTTCAAAAAATGATTTTTTTCTAATATTTAAAGGAATATTTAATTCGGAAGGAAAATTCGAAGACTATGTTCTTACAAAAACCAGCGAAAACTTCAAGAATGCTGTGGGATTAAATCCCAACAATATATTAGGAGAAAAAATATCAAAAATAGCTGCAGAAGGAATAAATACAATAAACCTAAGAGAAATACAAAAACATATGGTTCCCAATACCCAAAGAAAATATGAAAGATATTTGAAAGATTTGAATAAAACCTACTTCATAAACATATTTAGTGATGAAAAAGACTATATGATTATATTTTATACAGATATCACAAAATATAAAAAAGAATTAGAAAAAACAAAATCAAAGCTAGAACACTCAGAAGGAGAAGTTGTAGAATTCACAAAAAAGGCTTTGAACAGATACAAAGACAGTTTGACAGGACTATATAATAGAGATTTCTTTTACGAAGAGATAAAAAGACTAAACACAAAGAGACAGCTTCCTATAAGTCTAATAATGGGAGATCTCAACGGTCTTAAATTAATCAACGATGCCTTCGGTCATTCTATGGGAGACAAAGCTCTAAAAAGAATAGCAGAAATTCTTAAAGAAACTTTCAGAGACGAGGATATCATAGCAAGAGTAGGAGGAGATGAATTCTTGATTCTCCTACCAAAAACAGATAAGAAAACATCGGAAAAAATTGTAAAGAGAGTAAAAGAAAAGTGCCAAGAAAGACCACTGGACATAATAAATATAAACGTAAGCTTTGGAATATCTACAAAAACAAAAACTGAGACAAACATCAAGGAAATAATAAAAAAAGCAGAAGACAAGATGTACTTTAATAAGCTTAAAGAAGGAAAAGAAGCAAAACTATCAATGATTAACTATCTAAAGGATAAATTGCAAAAAATAACCTTTGAAAACAAAGCCCACTACGAAAGATTAAAAGTTATGGGGATGGAAATGGCAGGCATACTTAATTTTTCAGAAGTAGAAGAAGAAGAACTTAAGCTCCTATGCGAATATCACGACATAGGAAAAATAGGAATACCTAAAAAAATCCTGCAAAAAAAATCAAAACTGACACAAAAAGAATGGGAAAGTATGAAAAAGCATTCTGAAATTGGATACAATATAATAAAAGAATCAAGAGAAATCATATCCATTGACGAACTCATTCTTCAGCATCATGAAAGATGGGATGGCAAAGGATATCCAGGACTACTAAAAGGAGAAGAAATCCCTTTAGTGGTAAGAGTTTTTTCAATAATCGACGCTTACGATGCTATGGTTAATGAAAGACCATATAAAGAGAGAATGACAAAAGAAGAAGCCTTAGATGAAATAGAAAATAAAGCAGGAAGTCAGTTTGATCCAAATATTGCAGAAATATTTATAGATTTAATGAAAAAACAGAAGGAAAACAAGGTTATGTAATCAAAATGTAATCACAGAAATATATAATAAAATAAATAGAAAGTCAGTAATATAATTTTTGAAAAAAGGAGCTGAAGGAATGGTTGAGAACAAAAAAGAAAACTTAAAAGGATCATCCTTCCTGGTAAAAATTAAATACCAGCAAAACAACAGTATTCAAGGTACAATTCACTGGCTGGAAGAAAACAAAATAGTAAACTTTAGAAGCATGATGGAAATGATGATTCTTATAACGGAAAACATAGACAAAGAAGAATTAAGAACATGGGGAGGTAGCGAAGGAAAATTAGAGGTATTGGAAAAATTATCGAACAGCGAGTAAATACAGAACGGGAAATATATTAGATTTTGA
>JBEPWV010000209.1:0-3127 GCA_041642175.1 Clostridia bacterium | reverse complement strand
AGTTAATAAAATGCATCGAAATCAAATAACAGAATTATTAAATATAGAGTATCCTATCTTTCAAGGCGGCATGGCATGGGTTTCTGATGCAGATTTAGCTGGAGCTGTATCTAATGCCGGAGGTCTTGGAATAATAGCAGCCGGCAATGCCCCAGCAGATTGGGTACAATCAGAAATTATAAAAATAAAGAAAATAACAGATAAACCCTTTGGTCTCAATATAATGATGATGAGTCCCTTTAAGGATGAGGTTTGCCAACTAGCTTTAGAACTGGAAGTTCCTGTAATTATTACCGGTGCCGGAAGTCCTGGAAGTTACCTTGAATTATGGAAGGAAAAAAACATAAAGGTAATCCCGGTTTGTCCATCTACAAGTTTTGCATTAAGAATGGAAAGATACGGCGCTGATGCAGTAATCTGCGAAGGTACTGAAGCGGGAGGCCATGTCGGACAGTTGACAACCATGGCATTAGTTCCCCAGGTGGTAGATGCAGTAAATATTCCAGTAATAGCAGCCGGTGGCATAGCCGATAAACGTGGTGCAGCTGCAGCTTTTATGCTTGGAGCTTCAGGAGTTCAGGTTGGAACCAGATTTTTAGTATCAAAGGAATGCAATGCTCACCAGAATTTTAAAGATAAGGTTATATCCTCAAAGGATATACATACAATAGTAAGCGGTATAAACACGGGACATCCTGTTAGAAGTATAAAAAATAGTCTCACTAACAAATTTAAAAAATTAGAAAAAATCGGTGCCCCTATGGATGAATTTGACAATATAGGAAAAGGAGCATTGAGAAAAGCTGTAGTAGAAGGTGATGTTAAAAACGGTTCTTTAATGGCCGGCCAGATAGCTGGACTAATTAAAGATGAACTTAGCTGCAGTGAAATTATAGATGAAATAATAAATGGAGCTTATGATTTAATAGAAGGCTTCAATAAATAGTATCAATGGAGGTAATTATGAATAAAACAGCATTTATTTTCCCAGGACAAGGATCTCAATATGTAGGTATGGGAAAGGATTTTTATGATAATTTTGAAATTGCGAGAGAAACTTTTGATATTGCAAGTGAAGCTTTAAATATGGATATGAAAAAACTATGTTTTGATGGTCCTGAAACAGATCTTATGCTAACTGAAAATACACAACCTGCAATATTGACAGTAAGTACTTCTATTTTAGAGGTTCTTAAAAAGGAATTTGACTTAACCTGCGACATTACAGCAGGACTAAGCCTGGGAGAATATACTGCCCTAGTAAATGCAGGCATACTGACCTTTGAAGAAGCTGTAAAAGTTGTAAAAAATAGAGGTAGATATATGCAGAATGCGGTTCCAGAAGGCAAAGGTAAAATGGCAGCTTTAATAGGTGGTAATAGAATTGACGTAGAAAGATTATGTTACGATCACAAAAAATACGGTATCATACAACCAGCAAATTTTAACTGCCCTGGACAAATTGTCATTGGTGGCGAAGTTCTTCCAATAGAAAAAGCAATGGAAAGTATAACAGATTACAATATAAAAAGAGCAATAGAATTACCAGTAAGCGCTCCTTTCCACACTGAAATGCTAAAACCTGCAGCGGAAAATCTTTCTAAAGATCTAGACAGAGTTAATATAAGTACTGGAAAATTTCCTGTTGTTTCAAATGTTACCGGAGAAATATATAAAGATGATGCTGACATAAAAAATTATCTTCTTAAGCAGGTATACTCTTCCGTGCTTTGGGAAGATTCTGTTGATATTATGATATCACAAGGTGTGGATACTTTTATAGAAATTGGCCCGGGAAAATCTTTAAGCGGGTTTATTAAGAAGATAGACAGAAGTCTAAATATACTAAATGTACAGGATATGAAATCTCTTAATAAATCATTTGTTAAGTTAGGAGTTGCTTCATAATGACAAATAAAACTGCTATTATTACTGGAGCTTCCGGTGGTTTAGGTTGTGCAATAGCGAAGAAATTAAATGAAAATAATTATAATTTAGTATTAAATTATTATAAAAATAAATCTTCATTAGATGAATTAGTAGAGACTTTTGAAAATAAAGAGACGAAAAATATAATCCTTCAAGGAGATATTTCTGTCTACTCTGATGCTGAAAATCTTATTAAAGAATCTTTTGAAAATTTCGACAAAATTGATTTGTTGGTAAACAATGCTGGAATTACAAAAGATAAGCTTTTGACTATGATGTCTGAAGATGACTTTCAAAAAGTTGTGAATGTCAATCTAAATGGTACTTTTAACTGTATAAGACATATCAGCAAAAAAATGATTAGACAAAAAGAAGGTAAAATTATTAATATATCTTCTGTAATAGGTCTTACTGGTAATATAGGACAATCTAATTATGCTGCATCAAAGGCTGGAGTAATTGGTTTGACAAAATCCGTAGCAAAAGAACTTGCTCGGAAAAATATAACCTGTAATGTAATAACCCCTGGATTTATCGAAACAGAAATGACTAAGGTTTTAGACGAGAAGCAAATATCAAATATAAAAAATGAAATACCATTAAAAAGATTAGGTTCACCTGAAGATGTAGCAAATCTGATTTTATTTTTAGCATCTGAAAATGCTAACTATATTACAGGACAGGTTATATCAGTAGATGGTGGATTATATATGTAAGGAGTGTATTAAATGAGTAAAAGAGTTGTAATTACCGGTATAGGTGCAATCAGCCCTATAGGTAACGGATTGGAAAAATTTTGGGATGGAATTAAATCAGGAAAATGCGGTGTTGATGAAATAACTGCTTTTGACACTAGTGATTTCTCTGTAAAATTAGCTGCTGAAGTAAAAGATTTTGATCCTAAAGATTATATGGAAAGAAAAGAAGCTAAAAGAATGGATAGATTTTGTCAGTTTGCGATGGCATCCTCTCAGATGGCTATTGAAGATTCTCAAATTGATATTGAAAATATAGATCAAGAAAAATTTGGCGTTATAATAGGCAGTGGTGTTGGTGGAATTGAAACCATTGAAAATCAAATGGAAAGATTAATCACTAAAGGCCCTGGCAAGGTATCACCCTTCTTTATACCAATGATTATATCAAACATGGCTTCTGGTTTGGTTGCGATAAAATATCAAGCTAAAGGCATAAATAT
>JBEPWV010000208.1:0-3137 GCA_041642175.1 Clostridia bacterium | reverse complement strand
AGGTAAATTTAAGGATTGGCTCATACTTTTAGCTATAGCTATACCTATTCTTAACCCAGTATAAGAGCCTGGTCCTTTAGTGATAGCTATGCCTGATATATCCCTTAGGTTAATCTCAGTATCTATGATAAGATTATCAATAAGAGTCATAAGGTTTTCCGAATGAGTTTTACCAATATTTTGGCTGTATTCTCCCAGTAACTTTTCTTCTGATAAGACAGCACATGAAGCAGTTTCAGTTGCAGATTCAATTCCTAAAACTATCATTTTTGTTTAACTCCTTTATTAGATGAGAATAAAATTTTCCATTGCCTTTGACTTTAACAATTCTACTGTTATTAATAATTTTTATATTAATTTCAATCCTATTTTTCGGAAGAATTTCTTGGATTTTATTTGCCCATTCAATAATAATAATATCATCATCAGAATATATATAATCCTCAATTCCTATATCTAAAGCGTCATCTATACCCTCTAATTTATATAAGTCGTAGTGATGAATTTTATAGACTCCATTGTATGTATTCATTAGACTGTATGATGGACTGTTTATATATTCTTTGACATTAAGATTCTTACCAATTATTTGGGTTAAAGTTGTTTTACCAGCTCCAAGATCTCCATTTAAACATATTAAAGTCCCGGGTCCTATTATGTCTGATAATATTTCACCGAATTTTTCTGTATCTGATAAGCTTTTTAAAGTTATTTCTTTCATTTCGATTTCCTTATTAAGTTAATTATATCGTTAATTTACTAACAATTCAAGAAAAATAAACCGCGCTGCGGTTTATTTGTGAATCACAGGTGATAGTTTTTTGTATAATAATCCTGTAATAACTGATATGATTACACCTTTAAATATATTGAAAGGTATTATAGCATATATTACTAAATCCTTAAGGCTTGTTATTCTATCGTTTACAGCTGCTCCCATTTCTATTATAGCTTCTATTGGCATAAATCTAGTATAAAAAGGTAGTAAAACAAAGTAATTCATTACTCCTCCTGCAACAGCCATTACAATTATACCTATAACCATTCCTTTTACAGCATTTTGTTTTGTCTTTTTCTTTTTATAAACATATCCAGCTGTACCTACTAATGCTACTCCTACTATAAAGTTTGCTAGTTCTCCAACAGGAGAGCCAATATTCCATTTAAAAATTAAATGCAAAATATTTTTAATTAATTCAATTACTACACCTGCTAAAGGCCCTAATGCAAAAGCTCCTACTAGTGCTGGAATATCGCTAAAATCCAACTGTAAAAATGCGGGAAATAAAGGTACTGGAAACTCGATATAGTTTAAAGCAAATGCTGCTGCTGATAATATTGCTACTCTTGTGATAAATACTGTTTTTGATTTTTCCATAACTTCCTCCTTTAAGTTTAGGAGATATTTAGCGTAAAAATAGCCTTGAATAAAACTCCAAGGCTTAGTTAACTAAATATATCCTCTTTCATCCAGACTATACTGTCGGTACCGGAATTTAACCAGTTCAACCTTTCGGTTCGCGGACTTTACCGCCGGTCGGGATTTCAACCCTGCCCTGAAGATACTAAATAAATTATACCACTGATTTATTATTTGTCAAATCTAATAATTAATGGCTATCATTGCTAAAATTGTAAAAGCTACAGCCAATTTTTCTTTATTTTTTAATTTTTCTTTAAAAATAAAAAATCCATAGATCAAAACCAAAACAATGGATCCCGAGCTATTTAATAGTAATGCTGTAGAGGTGTTGATTTGAGTAAAAGCAAGTACCATGAAATATGAGGTAAATAAGTTTGGAATTCCTACAAGAGTTCCGGATAAAAACTCATTAATACCAAAAGTGTTTTTATTTTTTACTATTATTAATAAACTAGATATTAAAGCTGATATAAATATAAAAAACAACAAAAGATTTTTGTATTCAATAAGTGCATATTTTTGAAATAATTTTGTAGCGAATTGAGCAAGACCTCCATATAATATAAGCAATAGTAAATTTAATCTAATATCTTTAACGGAATCCTTCTTGAAATTAACATTTGCTATAATTATAGCAATTAATGATAATACAATACCTGCCCACTGAAATTTCGTTGGATACTCTTCCCATATAATTAATGATATAGTCATGGGTATTAATACTCCCAATTTTAAAAATGTGTTTGATAAACTGATACCATTTACTTTTATTGATTTTTGATATTGTACAAAGGATAAACAAAATAAAATACCTAAGGTTACACCTACTAATACAGCCCAAATAGTTGAACCTTCTGGAGTAAAGATATCATTTCTTAATAAAATCACCTGAGTAAATTCGTCCTTGAAAAAATTCAAACTATTTAAGTTTAGTAATTTAAATAAATTCTCATTTTTAGACATAAAAAAAGCAATTACACTGGCTGTAAGATAATTAAAAAAAGTAACTGCATATCTATTTAAATTTTTGTTTTCTGTGAATTTGAAAATAACAGGAATAATTGAGCTTAAAAAAATTGCTGTGAATAAGTATGTCATGGGTTCTCCTTTTATTTTGATACCTTATTATATAACAAAAATCCAATAAATAAAATAGAGAAAGTAATTTTTACTTACTCTCTCCTATTATTCTGGATTTACTTTTTAGATTAATTTTTTATTGTTTATTATAATACTAATTGGACTTTATAATATTAACTAATTCCATAAAATCATTAATTAAAAAATCCGGAGTTATTTTACCTTTATCTTCTGCATAGTGACTCCATCCTACAAGAACCGACTTCACGTTAGCGTTTTTAGCACATTCAATATCAAATCTAGTGTCTCCAATATAAATGCTTGAGTTTGAATCACCTTTCATCTGTTGAATAGCTTTCATTAAGGGCTCAGGATGAGGCTTATGATTTTCAGTATCGTCTACAGCTATTACTGATTTAAAATATTTCTTTATGTCAAATGTTTCTAATATTTCTACAGCAGTATCACTTAATCTAGAGGTTACAACTCCTAAAGTATATCCATCATCATATAATGTCTTAACTATTTCAATTGCATTCTTATGAGGTTTTAAATGATCATGAAATATACCCCTATGAAATACTCTATACTCTTCTAAAACGACTTCTAGCTCTTCATTAAACTCTCTTTTTAG
>JBEPWV010000207.1:0-3174 GCA_041642175.1 Clostridia bacterium | reverse complement strand
AAATGTGAAATGAATTTTAATCTATCAACTTTTTTATATTTAATTATTACTTTCATAACATGGTCCTTTCATAATACCAGTATTAACTCCGCAGTTATGACATAACATTTTACAATCTGAGGTTACATCTTGATTTTTCGATTTCATCTTTTCTTTTATCAAAAATTCTTTATTTACTCCTGAGTCTATAAAATCCCAAGGTAAAACTTCATCAAAATCTCTCTTTCTTACTGTGTAGAAATCAGGATCTATATTTACATCTGAAAAAGCTTCTAGCCATTCATTAAATTTGAATTTATCATCCCAGCCATCAAATTTACATCCTCTTTTCCATGCTGCTTCAAGAACTTTAGATAGTTTCCTATCACCTCTAGCAAATGCTCCTTCTAGGTAGCTTCTTTCCGGTTCGTGATAATTGTATGTAATTTTCTTATCTTTAATATTATCTTTAAGTAGATTGATTTTGTCGTAAAATTCTTCTATATCATTTTGAGCTTCCCATTGAAATGGTGTGAATGCCTTAGGTACAAAGCATGAAACACTGGTTGTTAGTTTAAAATTTCCTCTTATATCTTCTTTCGGTCTTTTAAAGAATAATTCTTTAATTTTATAAGCTAATTCTTTTATGCCTAATACATCCTCTTTTTCTTCTCCCGGGAGACCAATCATAAAGTATAATTTTACACTGGACCAACCTAGGTCAAAAAGTTCCTTTAATTTTCCCGTTATATCTTCTTCAGTAATATTTTTATTTATTATATCTCTCATTTTTTGAGTTCCTGCTTCAGGTGCAAATGTAATACTTGATTTTCTTACATTTTGAATTCTATTAATTAGTTCATCAGAAAGAGAGTCCATTCTTAATGATGGTAGAGCTACATTAATATTTTCTTTTTCGTATTGATTCAACAGCTCCATTATTAAACTATCTATATCTGAATAGTCTCCACTACTTAATGATGATAGGGATATTTCTTCGTGACCTGTATTCTTAAGTAATTTCTGGCCCTGTTTAATTATAGTTTCTTTGTCTTTTTCTCTAACAGGACGATATATCATGCCTGCTTGGCAAAATCTACAACCTCTAGTACATCCTCTGAAAATTTCTACAATAACTCTATCATGAACAGTTTCTATATAAGGCACTATAGTTTTTTCCGGATAAAAGGAATTGTTTAAGTCATTAATAATTCTTTTTTTGATTACAGGTTTTACTTTATCTTTTATTACTATTCTTTCTCTTATTAAACCATCTTCCCTGTATTTTTCCTCATAAAAAGAAGGTATGTATACGCCTTGAATTTTGGATGCTTCATTAAGAAATTTCTCTTTTGTAAAACTATCATTGTTTTTCATTTCTTTTAATAAGTTTGATAGTTCTATAGTAACTTCTTCTCCTTCTCCGATAACAAATAAGTCGATAAATTCATAAAGGGGCTCTGGGTTGTATGCACAAGGTCCTCCTGCTATAATTAAAGGATCATTATCATTCCTATCTTTTGATTTTATAGGTATATTCCCAAGATCCAACATATTAAGTATATTGGTATAACTCATTTCATATTGTAATGTGAATCCTATTATATCGAATTCTTTTATGCTGTCCCAGCTCTCTATAGCAAAAAGTTCCATTTCTTTTTTTCTTAGTTCTTCTTCCATATCTGTCCAAGGTGCAAAAACTCTTTCACACCAAATATCTTTTTCTTCGTTTAACATATTATATAAAATATGCATACCTAAATGAGACATCCCTATTTCATATACATCGGGGAATGCAAATAAAAATCTTAAGCTAATGTCTTTTTTATCCTTTGTATAACTGTTTAGTTCTCCCCCTGTGTATCTTGCAGGTTTTTCTACATTTATTAATATTTTTTCTATATTTTTTGTATATGTCATATTATTCATCCTCTTCCAAATCTTTTATTATAATGATTTCTTCTTTATAACCCTCTAATTCATGAGGAGTTTCAAGAAAAAAAGGCAAATTTTTTATTACTTTATTATTTATTATATTTTTAAAGGTATTTATTCCTAAATATCCTTCTCATAATGGTGCATGTCTATCTTTGTTTTTATCAAAAGGCATCTTACTGTCGTTTAGATGTATCGCTTTTAGATATTCTAATCCTATAATTTTATCAAATTCTAATAACACTCCATCTAAATTATTAACTATATCATAACCAGCTGAAAAAATATGACATGTATCTAAGCAAATACCGATATTTTCTTTTGACTTAATATTATCTAGTATTTTTTTCAGTTCTTCAAAACTTCTACCTATTTCCGTGCCTTTCCCAGCCATACTTTCTAAAAGTATAATATGATTTTTGTTGTAATTAAGAATTCTATTTAAAGAATCGGATATCAATTCTATTCCTTTCTCTACTCCCACTCCTGTATGACTTCCTGGATGAATATTGTATAATTTGCAGTCTATGTGATTAATTCTTTCTAAATCTTCTATAATAGATCTTTCAGTAAACTCTCTTACATATTCTTTCTTTGAAGCTAGGTTATATGTATAAGGAGCATGACATAATATTTCAGACACCTTTGAATTTTTAATTTTCTCATTAAAAGTTTTTATATCATTGCAATCAATCTTTTTAATGTTACCCCCTCGAGGGTTTCTTGAAAAAAATTGGAAGGCTGTGGCTCCTATTTTTTCAGCCTCTTTTAGTGCAATTGAATATCCCTTGCTTATTGAAATATGCGGTCCAACTTTTATCATAAACGACTCCTATTTTGCTTTATATTAATGTTTTATTATGATATCATATATTTTAAAGTAATGCTATATTAAGGAGGAGAATTATGAGTTATAAAAAAGAAGCTTATGAACTAAAAGGAAAATCAATTATCAAAAATTTTGAAAAGAGAAAAATTAAAGGCTTTTATTGTTCTACTAAGGAAGAAGCTTTAGAAAAGGCTTTAAGCCTAATGGAAAAGAACTCAACAGTATCTTGGGGTGGCTCCTCTACTATTGATGAGATAGGATTGTTAGATGCAGTAAAAAATGGAGATTATAAAGTAATTGATAGAGATACTGCCAACAATGCTGAAGAAAGATGGGAACTTATGCAGAAATCTTTCTTTGCTGATAGTTATATTACCAGTACTAATGCTTTAACAATGGATGGAGAACTGGTAAACATAGACGGAAATGGT
>JBEPWV010000206.1:2235-3204 GCA_041642175.1 Clostridia bacterium | reverse complement strand
TAGTAGAACAGATATCCATTCCTTTAGATATAATAAAAAAAATCTTAGTAGATAAAGATTAAAAGACAGAAGAAATTTATAAAATGATGAAATAATTTATAGTGAGGAGTTATAAATGGGAAATGAAGATATTTTATTATACGGTTTGGGGTTGTTAATAACAATAAATATAGTATTAATAATAAAAGTGTTTAGTCTTAGTAAAAAAGATAATACAGAAAAATTAGTAAAAGAAATAAGATATTTGATAAGTGAGAACAACAGGGCTATGATGGAGGATGTTTTAATAAAAATATCTCAATCTGAAAGGAATCAAATAAAAGAACTTTTAGACATGAAAAATGATATTACTATATCTTTTTCTGAATTTCAAGATAAATTATCAAAAGAAGTAAATTCCAGCAACAACAATCTAACAGAAAAATTAGGTAGTAATTTTGAAGACTTGAATAAAAAAATTGAAGAAAGACTAGAAAAAATCAACAATAAAGTAGAGGAAAGATTAAAAGAAGGATTTGAAAAAACAAATGAAACCTTTTCTAATGTTTTAGAAAGACTTTCTAAAATTGATGAAGCTCAGAAGAAAATCGACAGTTTATCAACGAATATAGTATCTTTACAGGATGTACTAACTGATAAAAAAAGCAGAGGAACTTTTGGGGAAGTACAGCTAAATCAAATACTTATATCAATATTCGGAGAAAAAAATAATAAGGTATACGAATTGCAGAAAAAGCTATCCAACGGTACATTAGCAGATGCGGTTCTTAAACTTCCTGAGCCTGTAGGAGAAATTTCCATAGATTCAAAATTTCCTTTAGAAAACTACCAGAAAATGACGGATAAAAATTACTCGGAATTTGAGAAAAAAAACTTTGAAAAAGAATTTAAAAGAAATGTTAGAAAGCATATAAATGACATAGCGCAAAAATACATTATAGATGATGAAACTGCAAAGCAGGCTATAAT
>JBEPWV010000206.1:0-2225 GCA_041642175.1 Clostridia bacterium | reverse complement strand
GCTATAATGTTTGTACCGGCGGAAGCAATATTTGCAGAATTAAATGCCTATCATGAAGATTTAATTGAATACTCAAGAAAAAAGAAGGTCTGGATTGCATCACCAACTACACTAATGTCTATATTATCCACTGTACAAATAGTGCTTAAAAACATTGAAAGAGAGGAATACACCGGAATAATTCATAGGGAACTTAAAAAACTCAGTGTTGAGTTTAGAAGGTATAAAGAAAGATGGGATTCACTATCCAACGATATTAAAAGAGTAAGCGATGATGTAGATAAAATACATATTACTTCAAGTAAAATAGAAAAGAAATTTGATGATATTAATAGAGTGAAATTTGATGAAACTGAAGATTTAAAAAAACTGGAAGAATTAGACAATAATCAGTAAAAAAATAAGTGAAAACCTTTTCTTAAAATCCTTGCAGTATTTAGGGTTTTAATATAAAATATAAAAATAGCGAGAAGAATTCTAATAGAAAGAGGAGGAACATTGATGAAAAAATACAGCAAAGATAAAATCAGAAACTTAGTATTATTAGGCCATGGTGGAAGTGGAAAGACTACATTAACTGAAGCTATCCTTTATAATAAAGAAATAATAAAGCGTATGGGTAAAGTGGAAGATGGCAATACAGTATCTGACTTTGAAAAAGAAGAAAAAGAAAGACAATTCTCTATAGGTTCATCAGTTATACCCGTTGAATTTGAAGGAACAAAATTCAACTTTATAGACACTCCTGGATATTTCGATTTTGTTGGGGAAGTATTTGCTTCTATGACGGTTTCAAGTGGAGCTATTATAGTAGTTGATGCAAGTTCTGGAGTTGAAGTCGGAACGGAAAAAGCATGGAGATTTGCTGAAAAAAGAAATGTACCTAGAATTATATTTCTTAACAAAATGGATAAAGAAAATGTTAAATTTGAACAGGTTCTTGATGAATTAAGAGAAAAATTAAGCAAAAAAATTGTGCCTTTTGCTGTACCTATAGGAGAAGAAAAGGACTTTAAAGGATTTGTAGATATAGTTTCTAACAAGGCTTATGTATTTGATGGTAAAAAGTGCGTTGAAGGAGAAGCAGACCAGGAAGCTTTAGATAAAGCTGAAGAACTTAGAGAAACTTTAATGGAAGCTGTTGCTGAAACAAACGAAGAAATGCTTGAAAAGTATTTTGCAGGAGAAAGTTTTACCAATGAAGAAATAAGAGAAGGATTAAAAACAGCTGTAAATGCCGGAGAACTAGTACCGGTAATTGTTGGTTCCGCCGTTAAAACTATAGGTGTTAGAGAACTTCTTCATGTAGCGGAAGAATGTCTACCTACAGCTTTAGATAAAGGTGCTGTAGAAGGAGAAAAGGACGGAGAAGTTGCAGATATAGCAATAGATGAAAAGGGACCTTTGGCAGCCTTTGTATTCAAAACAGTTATAGACCCTTATGTAGGTAAGATATCTATATTCAAGGTTGTTTCAGGATGTATAAAGAAAGATATGAATATTTATGTACCGAATAGAGATGAAAAAGAAAGAGTTGGTTCGGTATTTAATATAAGAGGTAAGGAACAAATAGAAGCAGATGAAATTTGTGCTGGAGATATTGGGGCTACAGCTAAACTGGAGTATGCTGAAACCGGTGATACAATCTGTACGGAAGATACGATAATAAAACTTCCGGAGATAGAATATCCAAAACCTTGTTTATTTAGAGCGGTAGTACCAAAATCAAAAGAAGATGAAGAGAAGATTGGAACAGCATTACATAGATTAGCAGATGAAGATCCAACCTTCGTATATAAAAGAAATAAAGAAACTAAAGAACTTCTCATAGGCGGACAGGGAACAATGCAGCTTACAGTTGTAACAAATAAAATGCAGAGAGGTTTTAATGTAGATGTGGATTTATACGATCCAAAGGTTGCTTTTAGAGAAACTATTAAAGGTGAGTCGGATGTACATGGTAAACATAAAAAACAATCCGGAGGAGCTGGCCAATATGGAGACGTATATATAAAATTCGAACCCTGCGATGAAGATTTTATTTTTGAAGAAAAAATATTTGGAGGTTCAGTACCTAAACAGTATATACCTGCAGTAGAAAAAGGTTTGAGAGAAAGTTTAAATAAAGGACCATTAGCAGGGTATCCTGTAGTTAATGTGAAAGCTACCCTACACGACGGTTCGTACCACTCTGTAGACTCAAGTGAAATGGCCTTTAAAGTAGC
>JBEPWV010000205.1:0-3205 GCA_041642175.1 Clostridia bacterium | reverse complement strand
TCTTGCTGCTTCTCCAAATATTACTATACTATTTTTATACTATCTTCTGTTTTCATATATAATACTTTTATATAATTTGAAGTTTTACAGTATAATACACAAATTCATAGTTGCTTCTATATTACTTTTTATTGTATATTATGCCTTGATTCCTAGCTTTAATGATTCTCTAGAGATTTCTTTTTTAGATGTGGGTCAGGGGAATGCATCTTATATGAAATATAAGAATATTAATTTGTTTCTGGATTTAGGAGGAGATATATATTCTAATTATAATAAAGGCGAAAAGGAACTTCCCAATTATATTAAAAAAAGAGGTATATTCAAAATAGATATGCTTTTCATATCCCATATCCATGAAGATCATTATTCTAGTATAAATGCAGTTAGTAAAGTTAGTGATATAAAAAATATTTTTGTATATAAAAATTCAAAAAATATTTCAGTTGATAGTAATACAAATGTAGTAGAAATAGAAAAGGGAAATAAAATAATAGTGGATAAAAATTTAAATATAGATGTATTATGGCCTGAAAATGGATTTTATTCTTCAGATGAAAATGAAAACTCCCTGGTTTTAATGATAAATTATAAAGATAAAAAGGTGTTATATACAGGAGATATTAATAAAAACATTGAAAATAAAATATTGAATAGTATAGATGATATAGATATATTACTAGTTCCTCATCACGGCAGCAGCACTTCTTCTGGGGAAAATTTTATTTCCAAATTAAGACCGGAAGTATCTGTTTTCAGCTACGGTAAAAATTTTTACGGGATTCCTTCCTTGGAAGTAGTTAATAGATACAATAATAATGGAAGTAAAATTTATTCCACCTTTAAAGATGGAGAAATATGGGCTATAATAGATAAGGATGGATATAGTATTAATACAAAAGCAAACCCAGCTAATGAGAAAATCGCAATCCATGAAATTTTAGTCAGTATACTAATTTTGTATGTTATTTTAGCTTATCTGTCAGAAGGAGATTTATATAATGAAAAAATTGAAAGATTATAGAAGCTTAATCTTACTTCATGGTGAAGAAGTATATCTTCAAGAAAAATTTATCCAATCATTAAAGAAAAAACATATTAATGATGAAAGTATGAGCTTTTTAAAGATTGATAAATTAGATGATAATATAGGTGAAATTATTAACTTTTTAAATACTGTATCTTTTTCAATGGATAAAAAAATAGCTGTAGTAGAGGATTGTGACTTTTTAAGCAGTAAGGGAAAAATAAGTGAAAAAACAATGAATAAGTTATCAAATTATATTGAAAACAATAATGCCGATAACCTTTTAATTTTTTTAGGTAAAGATATTAAAATTGATAAAAGAAAAAAACTATATAAATTATTGAAAAAGCAGGGAGATGTAGTAGAATATAAAAAATATAACGAAAAAGATTTAATCAATTGGATATCCAGATATCTTGATCACTACGATAAAAATACAAATTATACAAATGCAAGATTAATTGCTAATTATTCAGGATATTTAGAGTATGAAAGTGAAAAAAATTTGCTTGATGTAAAAAATGAACTTGATAAAATCATAGCCTATACAAAGGATAGCTACAATATATCACAAGAAGATATTGAAAAGGTTATGAGTATTTCTATAGATAATAATATATTTATCTTTATAGATAATATTTTTGAGAACAAGCCATCAAAGGCATATGAGATGTTTAATGATATGATTTCAAATAATGTATCTCCTCACTATATTTTTTATATGCTCGTAAGACAAATAAGAATGTTAAATCAACTTAGTGCTTATAAAGAAATTAACTTAAGAGAGGATTATATTTTAAGTAAAATGAGATTGAGGAACTTCATATATAAAAAATTAAATTACCAGTACAATATATTGGGGGATAAAAAAATCAGATATCTATCAGAAAAGGCCCAGGATATAGAAGCAAAAGCCAAAACAGGCCTGATAGATATAGGGTTGGGCATCAATATTTTAATAAGTGAAGCAAACAAATAAAACCAGGAAAAAATCCTGGTTTTGATTATATAGTATTTAATTTATTGTTTAATGAACCTATTTTTCTAGCTACAGAATTTTTGTGGAATGTGCTTTTTGTAGCTCCTTGATGATATCTCTTTTGAATCTTCTTAAATAAGCTTTCTGCTGTTTCTTTATCATTTTCCTCAATTGCTGAGTTAAATTGTTTTATATATGTTTTAATTTCAGATTTTTTAGATTTATTAATCAGATTTTTCTTTTTAATAACCTTGATTTTCTTTTTAGCTGCTTTAATATTAGCCAAAACGTTCACCTCCTTTAATTGTATAGGTAAATACACCTTATATATAACTATACATCTATCATGACTTATAAATTATACAGTGAATAAAGTAAAAAATCAACACTAATCTTGAAATTATACCAGTTTTTTTTGAAAAAATATAATATGAGGAACTTTAAATTAATTAAATAATTTGTTATAATATGATGATAAATTTTTTGGGAGGAAGAGGAATAAATTGAATGAGAGACAGAAGAAAATAAGAAATTTTTCTATTATTGCCCATATTGATCACGGGAAATCAACTTTAGCTGATAGGTTGATTGAATCTACAGGTCAAGTGACAACTAGAGAAATGAAAGAACAAATTTTAGACAGTATGGATTTGGAGCGCGAAAGAGGTATTACCATAAAACTCCAAACTATAAGATTGGTATATAAATATAAGGGAGAAGAATACTTATTAAATTTAATAGATACACCGGGACATGTTGATTTTAATTATGAGGTATCTAGGAGTTTAGCTGCTTGTGAAGGAGCTATACTTGTTGTAGATGCAGCTCAAGGGATTGAAGCTCAAACCTTAGCTAATGTGTATTTAGCATTGGACCAAGACCTTGAAATTATACCGGTAATAAATAAAATAGACCTGCCTGGGGCTAGACCAGAAGAAATAAAAAAAGAAATTGAAGACGTTATAGGGTTGGATTGTGAAGATGCACCCTTAATTTCTGCCAAAGACGGAATAAATATAGATCAGGTACTACAGGCTATAGTTGAAAAGACACCTAGTCCAAAAGGTGATACGGAAAAAAGCCTAAAAGCTTTAATATTCGATTCATATTATGATAGTTATAAAGGCGTTATTGCTCTAGTAAGAGTATTTGATGGTAGAGTCAAAAAAGGTGATATGATAAAAATCATGTCAAACAAT
>JBEPWV010000204.1:0-3222 GCA_041642175.1 Clostridia bacterium | reverse complement strand
GATTCAAATGGAAGAAAAAGTAAAAAAATCCCTTGAAAAAGTTAGACCTATACTTCAAAGAGATGGTGGAGATGTAGAATTTGTAAGTGTAGATGATGGAGTGGTTAAGGTTAAAATGAGAGGTGCCTGTGGTACTTGTCCAGGAGCTTTAATGACTATCAAGATGGTTATAGAACAAACATTAAAAGAAGATGTTCCAGAAGTTAAGGAAGTAATAGGAGTATAACAAAGAATTTAAATACAGCCCTAGTTGTTAAAGCTAGGGCTATATTATTGAAGAAACATAATTATATTTATATACATTACTGTCTTTTATGTAAAATCTGAAACTTCTACTTTCAAAAATAAATTCTCCAGAAATATTTTTTACTTTATTGCATTCCAGAAGAAGAGATTTTAACTCTTTGTTACTAATATCCAGACTTTCTCCTATTATGAAGTCATCTTTTACAGCTTTCAGAAACAATGCCAATATAATTTCTTGGTGGTTTTCGACAATTTTATCTTCTTTTAACTCGTTGCACTTCTTACAGCTGCAAACTATATTAAATATATCATGGGTTCCACCGGAGCTTAAAGGATAGAAGTGATCTATGCTCATTTGTTTATATAGAAGTTTTTTGCTGCAGTAAAAGCATTTTTTGCCTTCTCTATAATATATATACAGCCTTTCTTTAGTTCTAGGTTTCATTTTAATCAATAATTTCCCAGTTGTGTTTTTTTGCATAAGATCTTAAATTGTCATCCGGTGTTACAGCAGTAGGAGAACCGGTAAGTTCCATGAGATATCTATCATATAGACTATCACCATATGCTTTGCTTTCCTTCCATTCTACTAATCTCTTATCAAAAGACTTTAAAATCACATCCTTCTTTTTCATACCGCTAATTATTTCAATATCCTGTTCAAAATTTATTCCATCATCAGTTATAGGTAGCTTAGTTCCAATTATTTTTTCAAAAGGTAATTCTCTTAGTGCAATATCCAACATTATTTGAAAACATCCTGAAACCATAACAAGTTTATAACCATCTTTAGATGCTTTCTGAATTTCTTTTAAAACCTGTTCATTATAAAAATCTTCAATGTTTTCACAAGATTTTTCAAAAAAAGTCTCTATTTCTTCTCTATTCATACCGTCAAAAATCTTTAGAAAATCTAAAGTAGCTTGTATTCTAAAATTTTCTTTGGATAAAAGTTTAATTTTATTCAAGAAGTATTTTTTTAAAAGCTTTTTCTTTACTGTTGTTTTTGCAAATTTAGGGTATCCTAATTCTTCCCATTTATCCATTAAAAAAGGAATAGTCTCTTCCTTAAATAAAGTACCATCAAAATCAAATATAGCTAATCTCATGTTATCACTCCTCAAGCATTATTTTTAAAAAACATTTTGTGCAAACTGTTAAAACCCTTATAAAATATTAAAAGATTAAATAAACCTAAAATGAAAAATATCAATTTTGGAAAAAGAACCATAAGGGTAAAAATAAAAAAGTTTTCAAATTTGTTAGGAAAAATTACTATTCTATTTTGCGAGTTATAAAAATTGAGAATTATTCCAACTAAATAGAACAAATACATTATTCCAAATTCAGGATATATAAGGTAAAAGCCTATTATTATAAAAGAGTCAACTACTTTATTAAGAACAATTTCTTTTTGAAATTCAAAAGAAGCATCTTCATATCTTATTTTTATAATGTTGTTACCTATTAGGTATAAATAAAAAGAAGTCCACAAAAACAAGATATAAAAAAATTTTAATTCAAAAGATATAAGTACTGAGGATATTAACCCTAAAGTAAAAGAAAAAATGTATATATACTTATGACTTACCTTTGAAGATAATATTTTTTTAGTTGGTCTAGTTATAAAAAAGTTTCGAATTGTATTAGAATTAGAACTATCCATAGCTACCTCCCGGTTTTTATATTATACTTATACCCATATGATTAACAAGTATAAGATTTCATTTAAAGTATAATAAAAAAAAATTAAAAAATAAACAAAAAATTCAAAAAAACATGGAAATATTCTGAAAATATTATATAATGTTTTTATCTAAATTATTTAAAAGGAGTATTTAAGTGAAGAGTATTTACGAATCAAATTTAAAGGATTGGCAAAAAATTCTTAAAAATCTTGATTATACAAATGAAGAAGATTTTGAAACCTTCGAATCAAAAGTTAATGATTTTTTTTATGATGTAGAAAAGGATTTATTAGAGGATTTATACGAATACTTAGAATCAGATTTAGCTGTATATTCCGATGCAGAGCTCAGGGAACTTACAGAGGAAGAAATCGAGAGCATAATAGAATTCATAAGTGAATAAGGTTGGCATGCCAACCTTATTTTTTTAGTATCCTCTTTTAAATGAGTATTGATTAATCATTGAATTTTTATCTTTTTTATATTTTTCAATATTTTCCTTTACTATATCATAAGCTTTATCCATATAGTTTATATTTGGACCACAGATATGTGGAGTTATAACTATATTATCTAAATCCCAAAGAGGACTTTCTTTAGGAAGGGGCTCTGTTTCAAAAACATCAGAGATATATTTTCTGAACACCTTGTTTTTTAATGCATCATATAAAGCTTCTTCATCAACAGTACTACCTCTACCTAGATTAAGCATACAGGCTGAAGGTTTCATCATAGACATTAAATCTTTATTTACAAACTTTTCTGTCTCTGGAGTAAAAGGGAGAAGATTAACTATATAGTCGCTGTTTTTGAAAACCTCTCCGACTTCATCATTTGTATAGATTTTTCTTACATGAGGTACAGGACTATAGCTTCTCTTTACTCCAATAACATCCATACCCATGAAGCTTGCTTTTCTTGCTAATTCCTGTCCAATAGATCCTAAGCCAATTATTCCTAGAGTTTTACCCTTTATTTCGTCTTGTTTAAAATTTGGATCCCACTCTTTATTCTTCTGTTTAATTATCAGTTGATCTAAACTCCGTGCGTCAAGTATCATCATACTTAAAGCATACTCTGTCATATGACTTTTATGAATACCTCTTCCTGTTGTTAATATTATACCTCTTTTTTCAATGGTATCTAAGGGAAGATAATCCACACCGGCCATTAAACCTTGGATCCACTCTAACTTTGGAGCTAATTCTAAATGCTTATCTTTTAATTTCATGGTTAATAATGCATCAGCATTGGGAATTTTTTCAATAAGCTCTTCTTCTGTATTAGT
>JBEPWV010000203.1:0-3228 GCA_041642175.1 Clostridia bacterium | reverse complement strand
AAGGAAAATTTAGAATGTACAAAGGTAGCAGAAGTAATAGAAGAAAAAAGATTAATAATGACCTGGAGAGGAAAAAAAATATTAAATATTTCAAGAGAATTTTTAGATACAAACGGCGTTAGTCAGAATACAGATATACTTGTGTCAGAACCTGATAATCCAAACTATTTTGTAAACTTCAAAAATACAAAAGATCTAGAATATAAATTTTTGAAAAATTTAGAAGATATAAATGTTTCCAGTCAAAAAGGATTAGTTGAAATGTTTGATTCTACAGTGGGTGCAGGAAATGTGCTTATGCCTTTTGGAGGTAATAATAAACTTACTCCTATTGATGGTATGGTATCAAAAATACCTGTTGAAAAAGGAGATACGAAGACATGTACAATAATGACCCACGGTTACGACCCTAAACTTGCTATTTGGAGTCCTTATCACGGAGCTATGTTTGCAGTTATTAGCTCTGTAGCAAAAGTTGTAGCTTTAGGAGGAGATTATAAAAAAATCAGACTATCTCTACAGGAATATTTTGAAAGATTAAATTTTGATTCTAAAAAATGGGGCAAACCCTTTGGTGCGTTATTAGGGGCTTATGATGTACAGAAAAACTTAAATGTCCCTGCAATAGGAGGAAAAGATAGCATGTCTGGAACATTTAAAGATTTAAATGTTCCTCCGACCTTGATTAGTTTTGCAGTTTGTGTTAGCAAAGTTGATGATATTATATCCCCGGAATTTAAAAAAATAGATTCCAGCATAGTAAAAATATCAATTAAAAAAAATAAATATCTTACACCTGATTATGAAGATATGAAAAGAAAATATGATAAAATACATGAACTGATTGCAAACAAAAATATTTTATCAGCTTCAGCTATTGGATATGGTGGAGAAGCAGGGTCTATTAGTAAAATGTGTTTAGGAAATAAAATAGGATTTAACTTTAATGAAAATTACAACTTAGAAAACATTTTCGTACCGACCTATGGAGATCTAATCTTAGAAGTTGAAGATTTAAATAACTTAAATGAAATAGAATATGAACTTTTAGGAAGAACTACTAAAAATGATTTTATTAGCGTTAATAACAAAAATATTAGTTTAGAAGAAGTTAAAAAATCATGGGAAAAAACTCTGGAAAATATATTTAGAATAAAAGAAAATCATTATGGAGAAATTAAGGAATTTAAGTATAAGAATCAAGAGAATTCTAAATTTAAAAGTATAAGTATTGTAAAAGGAGAAAAACCAAAAGTATTTATACCTGTTTTTCCTGGAACAAACTGTGAATATGATACAGGTAAAGTATTTGAAGAAGCTGGTGGAGAATTAATATATCAAGTGTTTAAAAATCAATCTTCAAAAGACATAGAAGAATCTCTGAAAATGATGTCAAAGAATATTTCCAGTTCAAATATTATAGCTATACCAGGAGGCTTTAGTGCAGGAGATGAACCCGACGGATCCGGTAAGTTTATTACTTCCGTCTTCAGAAATCCTTATGTAACTCACTCTGTAATGGATTTAATTAAAAATAGAGATGGATTAATGATAGGTATATGTAATGGATTTCAAGCATTGATAAAATTAGGGCTGCTTCAATATGGTGAAATTACAGATGTAAAAGAAAATTTTCCTACTCTAACTTATAACAAAATAGGAAGACATGTATCAACTTTTGTAAAAACAAAAATTACTTCGGATCTATCACCATGGTACAGCGAATGCAGCTTAGATGATATACATTACATACCGGTATCCCATGGAGAAGGAAGATTTGTAGCTAATGAAGATTGGATAAATAGACTGGAAAAAAATGGACAGATATCAACTCAATATGTTGATGATAATAATAAACCATCCTATGATGGAGAATTCAATCCAAACGGTTCTAATCATGCTGTAGAATCGATAACTAGTCCTGATGGAAGAATATTAGGAAAAATGGGTCACTCTGAAAGAATAGGTATAAATCTTTATAAAAATGTGCCGGGTAATAAAAATCAAAGAATATTTGAAGCGGGAATTAACTACTTTAGGTAGAAACATATTGTTAATGATTAATATTTTAAAAAGGAAGTGAAATTATGAATCCAAATAATTTTATAATAGGAATTATAGGTGGCGGACAACTTGGAAAAATGCTAATAAGGGAAGCCAAACAAATGGATTTTAAAGTTATAGCTTTAGATCCTACACCTGGATCTCCAGGAGGCAGTATGGCTGATGAACAAATAATAGGAGAATTTTATGATAGAGAAAAAATAAAAGAATTAGTTAAGAAATCTGATGTAACTACCTTTGAAATAGAACATATAGATACAGAAATTTTGGCTGAGCTAGAAAAGGAAGGACATAAAATATACCCTTCTCCAAGGATTTTAGAAATTATTAAGGATAAATCTGTACAAAAAGAAATGATGATGGAAAATAATATACCTACATCTAAATGGGAGAGAATATCTGATCTTAAAGAAACTGGAAAAAACTTAGGCTTTCCTTTTATACAAAAATCCTGTAAGGGAGGCTATGATGGCAGAGGAGTTTTTCTTATTAAAGATGAAGAGGAATTTGAGAATGCACTCAAGGGAGAAAGTTTTGGAGAAAAGTACATAGATTTTAAAAAAGAGCTAGCTGTTCTTGTTGCAAGAGATATAAAAGGAGAAATAAAGTGTTTTCCTATTGTGGAGATGGTCTTTGATGAAGGAGCAAATATCTGCGATACTATAATTGCTCCAGCTAGAATTGATAGTAATATAGCTGATAAAGCAAAGAATATGGCTATAAAATGCATAGAAGTACTAGAGGGTGTAGGTGTTTTTGCTGTAGAAATGTTTTTAACAGAGGATGATGAAATTCTTGTAAATGAAATAGCCCCAAGAGTTCATAATTCGGGACACTTCACCATAGAAGCCTGTATGACTTCTCAATTTCAGCAACATATTAGAGCTATTTGTGGAATTCCTTTAGGAGGAACAGAGTCTATAATTCCCTCAGTCGTTGTAAATATTTTAGGAGAAGAAGGTGAAAAAGGGAATCCATATTATCAAGGTTTTAAGGAAGCCCTAGAGATATCAGGGGTAAATATTCATATATATGGAAAGGACATAGTAAAACCCTATAGAAAAATGGGTCATGTAACTATTATTGATAAAGATATTGACAAGGCTATAACTAAAGCAGATAAGGTAAAGAAAGTCTTAAAAGCAGTAGCAAAGGAGGAGGATA
>JBEPWV010000202.1:0-3233 GCA_041642175.1 Clostridia bacterium | reverse complement strand
AGGATTCGTCTTTAATAAATATATTCTTTAATCCTAAAAATTTTGAAAGATTATTAAGCTCTACTAAAGGAGTTTCACTGTACTGTTTAAAACTGGAGTGAAATCTCAAAGTTTTTTTAGCTACATCTTCATTTAAAAAATCTAAGTTTATATTTTCTCTTTTACTTATGTTATTTTGAACTATTTCAATTTTATCTTTCAAGTTTACACCTTCTTATGATATCATTTCAGCCCACTTATTATCTCAACGCTGAAGTGAATACCTTTCATAAAACATTCCAAATCCATATTTTCATTTGGTGCATGATTTGCCTCATCTGCATTAGCATAAGGTACCATAATAGATGGTCTGCCTAAAACTTTAGTCCATATATAATCCGGTAAACTGCCACCCATTGAAGGTAACACAATAGGATCTCTTTTATACGCTCTTTTTACAGCTGCCACTACTTTTTCAGAAATAGGCAGCTCTGAAGATGTTCTTGACGGATACATATCTTCTTCCTGCTGTATTACTTTAATACTTGGATTCGTTTTGTTAACATGATTTTTTATCTTTTCAAATAAATCCTCTGGATTCTGATCTTTAACCATTCTTACTTCCATTTTTGCAACAGCTTTCTTTGGTATTATATTTTTTGTGCCTTCTTTTGTATAACCACTAGCCAAACCATTAATTGTCAAAGTTGGTAAAAACATCAGCCTTTTATAAAAAGTCTTTTTATCTAAATCAATTCTTTCTACACCGTAGACCCTTGCAAGATTTTCAGAATCAAAAGGTAGTTTGTCAATTAAATCCAACTCTTTTTGAGTAGGTTTTAATACATCATCATAAAATCCTTCTATGGTTACAAATTCATCCTTAGCCATCATAGTACACAATACTTCATTTAGTTTCCATGCTGGATTGGGTATTACGCCGCCTTTATTTCCTGAATGATTATCTGTATTTGCAGTTTCTAACTCCAGCTGAAAATTCATCACTCCTCTTACTCCAAAAGCTACCATAGGTGCTCCACTATCATGAATAGGTCCATCAGAGGTTATAACCACATCAGTTTCAAGAAGTTCTTTGTTTTCTTCTACAAACTTAGTCAAAGATTTGCTTCCTATTTCCTCTTCTCCTTCAAAAACAAATTTAACATTAATTGGTAACGACTTTTCTTTTTCTAAAAAAGCTTTAACAGCAAAAATATGTGCTAAAAGCTGCCCTTTATTGTCTCCTGCACCTCTTCCATAGAGCTTTCCATTTCTTATAGTTGGTTCAAAAGGTGGGGAGTCCCACTCTTCTAAGGGATCCGGAGGCTGAACGTCATAGTGACCGTAAAATAGCACTGTCCTAGCATCTTTATTATTAGAAAGTACTTTTCCGTAAACAATAGGGTTACCTTCCGTTTTGTGAATTTCGGTATTAATTCCACATTCAACCATAAGAGATTTTAAATATCGAGAACATTCTTCTACTGCTTCAACATCTCTACTTATACTAGGCTGCTTAACAAAGTCCATCAATGTTTCTATGCTTTTTTCTTTATTTTTTTCGATTACATTATGAATTTCTAAGGTATTCATTTTATATTCCTTCCATCAATTCAGATTTGATATGATTAATTTTTTAGACAATATTTATTTGTTGCATCTTTATATTTTTACACCATCTTTTCAACTTCATCTAATATGATATTATAAAATTTTTCTCCTAGTTCTGCAGTCGCAACTGTAGGATCTCCCAGTACACCTATGTCAGACACACCTGCAATACCTTTTTTAAACATACTATCTATAAATTCATTATCCTGTTTTCCAACATATCCTGCTTTAGCTGCTTCCATATCTACCAAATCCGGTTCTAAATAAAGCATAATCGAAGTTTCATAAGCACAAGCATGTCCACCGCAGCTTCCAAAGGGTAAATTGTAATCTTTTTCAAATTTAGCCGCATTCTTAAGTAAAAATTCCAGTGTTATAGTGTTTTTAAACTCTATATCTGGATAGATTAGCTTAAGTTTATTTACCATGATTTCCGTTGTTTTCATGTTTCCTCCGTGAGATGGAATAAAAATAAACTTCTTAAATCCGTGTTCCAAATAAGATTTCACATAATCTTCAATTATTCCGGTAAAAACCTTGCTTCTTAATGAAAGACTTCCGGGAAAAGCAATATGATGATCTGAAAGTCCCGGAATAACAGGTGGTGCTATCAAAGCATTTCCTAATCTTTCAGCTAATCCACATGCTATACCCAGTCCTATGATTTCGTCAGTACATTCTGCCATATGCAATCCATGCTGCTCAGTTGAAGCTAATACTATGATTACAGTATCATATCCATTATCCATTTTATTTTTAATTTGAGGCCAAGACATGTACTTTAGTTGATAATCTCTTTTTATCATTCTAATTCCTCCTTGATTTGAACAATTAACAATATTTCAACGGGAGTATTGAAAGGCAAAACATTGGTTCCTAGTGCTGCTCTAGCATGCTTGCCAGCTTCACCAAAAACTTCTACAAACAAGTCCGAAGCTCCGTTGATAACATATGGCTGATCATAAAAATCCTCACTACAAGCAACAAAACCCTGCAATTTAATTATCTTTTCTACTCTATCTAGATTTCCAAGTTCATTTTTTAAAATACTAATCATGTTAAGTGCTGACATCCTTGCAGCAATATAACCATCTTCCTTACTCAAATCTTTCCCAATCTTTCCTTCAAATGCTATCTCTCCACCATCTAAGGGTCCTGCTCCTGAAAGATATAATAAATCACCTGTTTTACGCACACTAAGATAATTTGCAACTGGTTCGTACAATGAAGGTAGTTCGATTCCAAGTTCATAAAGTCTTTGTTCAATCTTCGCCATAATATTAACCTCTCTTTTTTTAAATTTGTTTTATATCTTAAACTAACAAAAAAAGATACCTGCCAAAGCAAATATCCTCTCAATATCCGTATATATTTTTATGTCTCAATATTTACCTATATATAAGTATACCAAAGGAAAAATATTGTATCAATCATAAATATTATTTATTATTTTTTCTAAAGATTAATTCTACTTCATCATTCATATTTTTGATGATCCCGTCAACAGGGGTATTATCTCTATTTTTAATGTAAAAGAGTAATTTGCCGTGAATTGATGAAGTATTTAGTCTATGAATTGTCTCTATATTCTTTTTATTAATTAACCCATTGGCTGCACATTTTTCTAAATGTTTTAACATAAT
>JBEPWV010000201.1:0-3264 GCA_041642175.1 Clostridia bacterium | reverse complement strand
ATTATCTGTTGAAGATGTTGAAAAACTTAATAATTCTCATGTTTGTGTAATTGGATGTGGAGGCCTGGGGGGAAATATATTAGAATATATAAGCCGGATAGGCATCGAAAAAATTACAGCTGTTGATGGCGACGTTTTTGAAGAATCTAACTTGAACAGGCAAATTATATCTAATTCAGAGAACTTAGGTTTATGTAAGGTAGATGAAGCTAAAAAAAGAATAAATTTAATCAATCCAAATGTTGATTTTAAAGGCATTAAAGATATTATAACAGAAGATAATATGGACGTACTTTTACCTAAGAATGTGGACTGTATTGTTGATGCAGTTGATAATATAAAAACAAGATTTCTATTAGAAGAATTTACTGAAAAAAATAAAATCCCATTAATTCACGGAGCTATTGGTGGCTGGTACGGACAGGTTTCATTGATTATGCCCGGGGATAAAACCATCTCAAAAATATATCAAGATAAAAATTCCCAATCCGTCAATGATGAAGAACCTATGGGCAATCTTCCTTATATAGCTTCTTTAATAGCTTCATTAGAAGTAAATGAACTAATTAAACTTCTAACTAATAAAGGAGAGTTAATGAGAAACAAAATGCTTTATGTGGACTTAAAAAATAATTCTTACAATATATTTGAAATATAGGAGGTTTTATGAGCGTAAATGTTAATCCTTCAAAGGGTATGAGAGATTTCACACCTGAAGAAAAGGAAATAAGAGATTATATCGAAGGAATAATAATAAATACATACAAAAAAGACGGATTTCAATTAATTGAAACTCCCGTTGTTGAAAATATCGAACGACTCCTGGGTAGTGAGGGAGGAGATAATCTAAGATTGATTTATAGAATCTTAAAAAGAGGTAAAAAATTAAAAAAGGCATTAAACAAAGAGCCTATAGATATTGATGATTTAACAGATTTAGGATTAAGATACGACCTTACCGTTCCTTTAAGTAGGTTTTACTGTAACAGCCGTTCTGATCTTCCTATGGTTTTCAAAGCAATGCAGGTAGGTAATGTTTTTAGAGCTGAGAGGGCTCAGAAAGGGAGATATCGAAGTTTTAAGCAGTGCGACATAGACATTATAGGGGATGAAACAAAGATGGCTGAAATACAGCTTATCTCAACTACTGCTAAAGCATTAACTAAATTAAATGTGACGGAATTTGTAGTCAGAATAAACGATAGAAGAATATTAAAAGATGTAGTTTTAAGCTGCGGTTTTAAAGAAGAAAATTTTGAGAATGTTTGTATAACCTTAGATAAGCTGGATAAAATTGGTTTAGATGGTATAAAAAAAGAATTAGCAAAAAAAGAATACAAAGAGTCAATAATTAAAAATATTTTAGATGCAATGGAAGAAATTAACAATAAAGGCTTGGAAGTTCTTTCCAAATATGGAGTTTCTGAAAATATTATTCAAGAAATAGAGACTGTTATTAATGCTGTTAATGATATAAGAGAAGAAAATTACGAAATTATTTTTGATTTTACTTTAGTTAGAGGTATGGGATATTATACCGGATCTATTTTTGAAATTTCTTATAAAAACTTAGGCTATTCTATTGCCGGTGGCGGTAGATACGATGAAATGATAGGGAATTTTATAGGAGAAAAAATCCCGGCTATTGGATTTTCTATTGGTTTCGAAAGACTGGCCAACCAGTTGATAAAAGAAAAATTCAAAGTGCCTGGAGATGAAAAATTGGTAATGCTCTACGATGAAAATGATAATTTTGCATCAGTTATTAAAGCGGCTGATAAATTAAGAGACAAAAACTACATTGTAGGTCTTTATGAAAGAAGGAACAAAATGGGTAAACAGTTAAACAGACTTTACGAACAAGGATATGGAAAGTTCACTATATTTAGTGAAGTTGAAGAAGAAATGGAAATTAGCGAGCTTAATGAAGACTAAAAAAACACCTTCAAGGTGTTTTTTTTAGTCTTATTATTCTAGAATTTATATCATCATTTATATCTATTATTCCGTAGGTTCCTTCAGAAAGATTCCTAGGGTTTGTTGGACTACCAGGATTAAAAAATAAAATATTATCTATCTTTTCATTAAAAGGTTTGTGGGTATGTCCAAATAGTACTAAATTAACATTAAGTTCCTGAGCTCTATAATAAAGATTATCAAAGGTAAATTTTACATTATATTTATGACCGTGAGTTATTAATATTTTCTTACCTTTTATATTCTTAATTATTTCATCTTCTCCATGTTTTTCTCTAAAATCACTGTTTCCTTTAACCTTTACAATCTCTATATTTAACTCGTCTTCAATTGTTTCGGCATCTTTTATGTAATCTCCAAGATGTATTAATAGATCGAAGGATTTATTATCTAAATTATTAATTATTTCCTTTACCCGCCTGTGAGTATCACTAACTACTACTATTCTCATCTAAAATTTCCTCGATCTTTAGCCTAACTTCCTCGAAGGCTTTCCTTCTATGGCTTATACTATTTTTTTTGTCTTCTCCCATTTCTCTAAAAGATTTTTCGTAGCCTTCAGGTATAAATAAGGGATCATATCCAAATCCTCCTTCTCCTCTATAAGTTTTAGCTATTCTCCCCTTACAAATCCCTTTCACTATATGTTCATTACCCTGTTTATCTATTATTGCAGCTACAGCCATAAAATAGGCTTTTCTTTTATAATCTTCGAGACCCTTAAGTTCTTCTAGTAGTTTTTTGTTATTTTCTTCATAGGTAGCATTTTCTCCACTGTATCTCCCGGCAAATATTCCCGGTTCACCATCTAAAGCATCAACAAATAATCCAGTATCATCTGCTATTATAATATGTCCCTTAATTACATTGTAAACAGCCCTTGCTTTTTTTAAAGCATTTGCTTCTAGGGTTCTACCGTTTTCCACTACTTCCAGTTTATCCAGGCCTAAATCTTTTTTTGAAAGAATTCTAACATCTAAATCTCTTAATATTTCTTTAATTTCTTTAATTTTGTCCTTGTTATCAGAAGATAAAATTACTTTTTCCATTATGCCTCCATTATTTCTTTGGAAATATCTTTACCTAAAATTTCTTTTTGAATTTCGAATAAAGAGCTGCATCCTTTTTTTGCTAAATCTAGCAAGTTCATAAGCTCTCCCCTAGAGAAGGGTTCCTCTTCACCTGTTCCCTGTATTTCTATAAATTCTTCCTTATCTGTCATAACCACGTTCATATCTACTTTTGCATTTTTGTCTTCTTCATAGCACAAATCCAGTAAATTTTCTT
>JBEPWV010000200.1:0-3271 GCA_041642175.1 Clostridia bacterium | reverse complement strand
AAATGAATTTGAACTAAAAAAATTCAACTCAAAAAAATATAAAAAAATAATTGAAAAATTAAAAAATCTAATAGACAATGGATATATTAAGGTATATAAACCAGTTCCTAAAGGTATATATAAAGTGAATAATGAATATCAAATAGACACTATAATAAAAACAAGAAGTGATAAAATAAAAGATATTAAGGAAATTTTAAGAAAAATATATTTTAATAAAAGTTATAAGGGAATTAGTGTATCAATAGAAATTGATCCAAATACAATATCATAGGAGGATAAAATGGCACTTAGAAATTTAAGATTAGAAGGCGATGAAATTTTAAGGAAAAAAAGCAGAGTTATAAAAAAAATCAACGACAGAATTAAGATACTATCAGAAGATATGATAGAGACTATGAATGAAAATGATGGAATAGGATTAGCAGCACCACAGGTAGGTGTTTTAAAAAGACTTATAGTTGTAAGTATAGAAGATAATCCTATGATTATGGTAAATCCTGAAATACTTGAAAATTCAGGAGAACAAATAATCAACGAAGGATGTTTAAGTGTACCTAACAAAACCGGGGATGTAAAAAGACCTGAAGAACTAAAAGTTAAATATACAGATTTAGATGGAAATTCACATACAATAAGAACTGAAGGATTGTTGTCAGTAGTTATATCTCATGAAGTAGATCATCTAAATGGTGTACTATTCGTTGACAAAGTTATAAAAGAAAGGGAAGCAAAAGAAGGAGTTGTAAAAAGCTAATATGAATATAATTTTTATGGGTACTCCCGAATTCGCAGTTCCTACACTAGAAAAATTAATTGAGAATAAGAATATTAATATTCCTTTGGTTATAACACAGCCTGACAGAAAAAGCGGGCGGGGAAGAAAAATTAACAAAAGTCCAGTAAAAATAACTGCGGAAAAAAATAATAAAGAAGTATATCAACCTGAAAATATTAATGACCCAGATAGTATAGAGAAAATAAAAGCTATAGAAGCAGATTATATTGTTGTAGTAGCATACGGGCAAATTCTTAATAAAAAAATATTAGAGCATCCTAAAAAGGGCTGTATTAATCTACATGGATCTATACTACCAAAATATCGAGGAGCTGCACCAATAAACTGTGCAATTATTGATGGAGAAAAAGAATCGGGCGTGACTACTATGCTTATGGAAGAAGGACTGGATACAGGAGATATCTTAAAAATAAAAAAGATTTGTATCAACAGTGATATGAATGCTGGTGAACTTCATGATATTTTAAAAGAGCTGGGAGGAGAATTGCTGATTGAAACCATTGAAGAAATGGAATCTCAGAAACTTTTACCCGAAAAACAAAATGACAGTAGATCTTCTTATGCACCAATGTTAACCAAGAAAACGGGTTTGATTGATTGGTCAAAAACTGCAGAAAAAATACACAACAAAATAAGAGGACTATATCCATGGCCTGGAGCTTATACCTACTATGAAGGGGATAAACTTAAAATAATTAAATCAGACTATGTTGATGAGAATAAAAGCAGTAGAAAAGGAAAGATAGTTAATGTTTCTGAAGATGGAATAGAAGTACAAACCGGTGAGGGCATTTTAATAATAAAAGAATTACAAATGCCGGGAAAAAGAAAAATGTCAGTAAGAGATTATTTATTAGGAAATGAGATAAAAATTAATATAATTTTGAAGTGAGGTGTTTAGTATGTATTTATATGATTCAACTTTTTTGATTTTAATACCAGCATTAATAATATCTGCAATAGCTCAATTTAAAATCAAAAGTACGTATCAAAAGTATGCTAAAGTTTACAGTGAAAAAGGATATACGGGATATGATGTTGCTAAAGCAATTTTACAAGAAAACAAATTAACTGATGTTAGAATAGAACAAACTAAAGGAAAACTAAGTGATCATTATGATCCTAGGTCCAATGTAATAAGGTTATCTAGGGATGTTTACAGTGGTTCATCAATAGCTTCCTGCAGTATAGCAGCTCACGAAGTAGGGCATGCAATACAACATTCAAAGAATTACTTCCCTATTACCGTAAGAGATGCATTGGTACCTATTGCAAATTTTGGTTCAAAATCAGTTTGGATATTTGTAATGCTGGGTTTGTTTTTAAGCATTCCAAGTCTTGTTCAAGTTGGAGTAGTACTATTTGCAGGAATTGTAATTTTTCAAATAGTTACTCTTCCAGTAGAATTTAATGCAAGTAAAAGAGCACTGGTTAATCTTGAAGGATTCAACATGTTAACGAATGAAGAAATGAAAGATGCTAAAAAAATGTTGAATGCTGCTGCATTTACTTATGTAGCCGCTACTTTAGTTGCTATTTCACAACTTATAAGACTTTTGGCATTATCAAATAGAAGAAGATAGTAGGTGCTTATGGATTATAAATATAGGAAATTTGCAGTTGACATTTTATTTGAGATAAATAATAAAGATGGTTATTCTAATGTCTTATTAAATGAGTATATGGACAAAACTAATGATGTAAAAGATAGAAATTTATTAAATATAACTGTAAATGGTGTCTTGGAGAACAAAATATATTTAGATTGGATAATAAAAGAACTATCCAATACTAAATTTCAAAAAATTTCTAAAAAAATTCTTGAAATTTTAAGAATTGGAATTTATCAAATAGAATTTTTAGACAATATCAATCCTAAGACAGTTGTTTATGAAAGTGTAGAAGAAGCAAAAAAAAATAAAAATAAGTATTTAGCAAAATTTGTTAATGGAATATTAAGAAGCTACTTAAGACAAAGATTAGAATTAAATAAATCCATTGAAAAACTTGAAAATAATAAATATCTTTCAATTAAATATTCTTTTCCGATTTCATTTATAGAGAAGATCCAGAAGGAATTTGATATCCAAGAAATAAAGAATATATTAGAATCCCTAAACAAAAGCCCTGATTTTACCGTAAGATCAAACTCTACATTAATCGATAGAGATGAATTAATTAAGGTACTTAAAGAAATAGGAATTGAATCTAAAAAAACTAAATACTCAATCAATGGTATTAATATCATTAATTCTGATTTTCTATCACTTAAAGATTTATACAATAAAGGCCTATTCTCTATACAAGGAGAAAGTTCTATGTTAGCT
Organism: Clostridia bacterium; assembly: GCA_041642175.1. Taxonomy (GTDB): domain Bacteria; phylum Bacillota; class Clostridia; order Tissierellales; family Dethiosulfatibacteraceae; genus UBA8670. Next base: position 145 of record JBEPWV010000200.1, on the reverse strand, counting down.
GTAGAAGTACTAAATCCTAAACCTGATTCAAAAATATTAGACTTATGCAGTGCACCGGGAGGAAAAGGGCTTTATTCTGCAGAGTTAATGAAAAACTCGGGAAGTGTAGACTGTAGAGATATTTATGTAAACAAAATTTCTACAA
>JBEPWV010000199.1:0-3273 GCA_041642175.1 Clostridia bacterium | reverse complement strand
ACCAGTGAAAACGCCAGCAGCACTAGATAACAAGCTGGAATTCCAAAAAAATCAGGACAGTACCCAGGTTGAATCAAATTTCTAACAATTAAAAAAGCTGAGAATGCTATTCCTAATAGGGAAAAAAACGTATTAATCTTTTTGAGCATGTTCTTCATAATATACCTCTTTTCTATTAATATACTAAATGAATTTATAATTACTATTCCTGTTACATTATATACCCATTTTCCATGAAATAATAATTATAATTTAATAGAAAATTCTGCTCCCCCTAGTTTGCTATCGGAGACGGTAATACTTCCATCTATTTTCATTAGATTACTTTTGGTAATATATAAACCTAAGCCTTCTCCTTCTATTCCCTTGCTGTTTTCTCCTCTAAAGTAGGGCTCAAATATTTTTTCTTTATCTTTATCAGAAATGCCAGCTCCGCTATCCTCAATAGTTATTGTAGGTTTATCTCCTTTTATGAGACTTACTTTAATCTCTCCGCCCCTGTCGGTAAATTTATATGAGTTAGATAAAAGATTGTATATACTTTGTGTCAAAATACCTTTATCAGAAACAATTTTTATATCATCCTCAATGTTTTTACTTACTTTTAAATCTTTCTTTTTAAATTGCAGTTCCATTCCTTTAATTACCTTATGCATTTCTTTAGATAGGTTAATTTCTTCAAGACTGCCTTTTTTCTCTTCCTCTTCAAGGATATTGTCAATATTTTCAACTATTCGGGTTAAATTTTCAAGTTCTTTTCTACAGGTTTGCAATCTTTCTTCATCTATATCTACTATACCATCAATTACTCCTTCAATATTTGTACGTAAAATAGTGATTGGAGTTCTAGCTTCATGTGCTAATTTATCCGCTTTTTCTTTTCTTATTCTGTTTTTAAGCTTTAATTTCACAGAAAGATTATATAATGCATTTTGAATTTCTTTTACTTCTTTAATCTTTGAATCTTCTATTAGATTACTTTCATTTGTCAATAAGTTTGATGCATATTCAGAGGTTTTTTTCAAATCCTTCGATAATAATTTGCTTGAAAAATTAGTTATAAAGAATCCAATTATTAAAGCAATAATGCCTGAGACAATTGTTCCTCGTATTAATGCCATTTTAAACATATCTACAGTCTCAGTGCTTTTAATATCTCCTGTTCGATATATTAGTAGATATCCTAATACTTTACCCTCTTCTCTTATTTCAAATACATCTCTCTCCTGACCCTGCCTTCTGTTCATCATATTTCCATGCATGGTCATCATATTTTTTCTGGATTCTAATATTATATTTTCATTTTGGTCTAAAATTATTATTTGATTGATGGGTTCGCTTACGAAATTATCTATACCACTTTTTGCACTTTCTTCTAAATCCTCGTCTTCTAGTAAATTTTCAGCATAATTTGAAATCTCTTCAATTTTTTTATTATATGAATCTTCCAAGTATCCTCCAAATAACCTGTCAATGAAAGTACTGGATATTAAAGAGTTAGCTGCAATAATAACAAAAACCATAATTCCGATTATTATCAACAGATGTTTTTTAATTGTCATTATTCATCCCCTCCAAAAATATATCCAGCTCCGTACTTAGTTTTAATGTATTCAGGATTTTTTGAATCTTCTTCGATTTTCTGTCTTAACTTCTTTATATGAGTATCTATAGTTCTATCAAATCCATCATAATCGTAACCAAAAGCTTTTTCTATTATCTGTTCTCTTTTTAGGATTATTCCTATATTAGAAAAAAACACCTTCAAAATATCAAATTCTTTAGATGTAATTTCTACCTTTTTGTTATTTTTGTACAGTATTTGTTTATCAATATCAAGTCTCAAATCTTTATATGATATATAGTTAGAAACTTTTTTACTGGAGTATACTCTTTTTATTATTGCATTAATTCTTCTAACCAGTTCTTTTGGGCTAAAAGGTTTTACTACGTAATCATCAGCACCTAAATCAAATCCTTTTAGTCTATCTTCTTCCTTATGCTTTGCTGTTAAAAATAAAACCGGTATATTAGAAACCTTTCTTATTTCCTTCATAACCTGTAATCCATCTATTCCCGGCATCATAATATCCAGTACAGCTAGATCCGGATTGTAGTTGTTGAACATTTCCAATCCTTCGACGCCATTTTCTCCAGCATAAACTAAGTATCCTTCTTTCTCCAGATACTTCTTTACTACTTCTCTTATATCTTTTTCATCTTCTACTAAAAGTATTTTATATTCCATAGCGATCCCTTCTAGCTAATTATTATATTATATCACAGAAAATTGAAAAAATAGGACGCTTTCAGTCCTATTTTTTTAGTATCTCCATTTTTTTCAAGTATTCTTCTTCAGTAATTTTTCCTTCTATGTACTTCATTTTTAACATTTCTTGAATATCATTATCTTTCGAATTGTTCTTTTTTACCAGCTTGTATACCAAAAAAACTATTAATACTAAAGCCAATAATCCTAATATTTTTCCTCCGTAGAAGAACCAAGGATTGAACATGTGATACGAATTTGCGAAAAATCTTCCTCCATGCATAAACATAATTTATCTCTCCCTTATTTTTTTAGATTTTCTTTCATTTTTACATACTCTTCTTCTGTTATTTCTCCTTTAACGTACCTATCATTTAATCTATCTATAGCTTTATTTGATTTTTTAAAAATATTCTCTCCGTCTTCTTTGTACACAAAGTAAATCAAAACTAGTACTGCTATTAAAACTAAAAACATTTCAATTCCTCCTTTTTCTTTAATCTAAGTATATATCTGAATTATGTAGGAAATATGAACAAAAAAAGAACCGCCCTTATTACAGCGATTCTCTTAAAGAAATGTTAATAATTGATTTAATTTTCTTTCTTCTCTTATAAAGACTCCTTTTCCGCTTTTAATTTTTTAAGCTCAACATTTAAAGCGGGAAGCACTTTATTTAAATCTCCTACTATACCTATATCTGAACTTTCAAATATAGGTGCAGTTTCGTCTTTATTTATTGCAACTATGAATTCCGACTCTTCCATTCCTGCCAGATGCTGAATAGCTCCAGAAATACCACAGGCAATATATAAATCAGGTCTTACAGTCTTTCCCGTCTGTCCAACCTGTACTTCTTTAGGCATCCAGTCGGAGTCTACTGCCGCTCTAGAAGAGGATACTACTCCTCCTAATATTTCAGCAGTTTCCTCAAGAATACTAAAATTGTCTGGATTTCCTACACCTCTTCCTCCAGAGACTAGAATATTTGCTTCTTGTATATC
>JBEPWV010000198.1:0-3283 GCA_041642175.1 Clostridia bacterium | reverse complement strand
TATCTCTTACTATTTCATTAGAAATACCTGTTAAACTTTCTATTTTTTCAGGAATATTAATACCCGGATTTATAAGTTGATTAAACTTTTCTATTATTGAATTATTCTTTAATTTAACAGCACCAATTTCAATTATTCTATCACGTTTAGAATTTAATCCAGTTGTTTCAAAGTCGAAAACTATTATTTCGTCATCTAAAATATTATCTGTTGGATTTTTTATTAGTTCCAACTCATCATTGACTAGATATCCTTCAAGACCGTAAATAATTTTTATTGGAATCTTTGCTGCTATTTCCATAGCTTCAGGAAATCCTTGAATAACTCCGTGGTCGGTTATAGCAATAGCTTTATGACCCCATTTATAAGCTTGCTCTACTAATTCGTGGAAATTATTCATTCCATCCATAGAACTCATTTTAGTATGGGCATGTAACTCTATTCTTTTTTTCTCGTATAAATCTTCTCTTTCCTTTTGTTCTATTAGATTAATACTGTCCGCCATTAAGATGTACTCTTTTGAATATTTATCGAAACTTAGTTTTCCTGAAACTTTAACAGAGAGATTTTTTAATTCTTTATATTTTTCTAATTCTTCTTCTTTCCTTATAAAAACTTTAATGTTTATTGAACTTTTAAAGTCGGTAAGTTTTAAAGTTACAAGGAACAGCTTTTCTTTAAGTTTTTTACTTTTACTGCTTATAATTTTGCCTTCGGTACAGTAAGATTCTCCTTCAATTTCTCTTATTTCATTTATTTTTACTGGAATCTTTTTTATATTTTTACCTTTTATAACTCTGCTTTTTCCTATTTTTTTAGATGTATTTGATTTAGCAGGTTTATTTGATGTATTTGTTGTAGTAATATAATTTTCAATGCTGTCGCTTACTTCTTGCTCTTCTTTTATGAATGAAAACCTAATATTTTTTTCTGAATTATAAAATTTCTTTAAGGTTTTTTTAATATAAGAACTAAATTCTTCTTTCTCTATCTTCTCTTTTAAAATATTCGAAGTTATTAATATTTCAATATCAGTATCACTTATTTTAGTCTTACCTACATCGAAATTTTTCACATAGTTCTTGTATTTTCTGTTAATCAAATATTCAATATTACTTAAAATTTCTATGTTACTTATTTGAATATTTTTTGCCGTTACGCCGTCTATAAGAACAGAAAAATCCTTAAACTTACTTTTTATATAAGATACAAGATTGTCAAATTTTTCTAAAGGGATATAACTATTAATAGCTATATCTAAAACAATTTTTTTATTATTTTCTGATATTTTTACCGATTCAAATTTAACTTTATCGTCAATACCTATTTCCTGTAAATAAGAATATATATTTATGATACTCACCTCTACCTCATTAAAAAGCTGCAGTTATTTGCAGCTTTTCTTTATCTCACTAATTATTTCTTCTACTATATTTTCTTCATTAATTTTTTTTATTAATTTTCCTTTTTTAAATAAAATTGCTTCTCCTTTTCCCCCAGCTATACCTAGATCTGCTTCTCTTGCTTCTCCCGGACCGTTTACTATACATCCCATTACGGCTATTGTAATATCTGTTTTTATTTTTTCTTCAATAATTCTATTTTCTATTTCTTTTGATAGATTTTCAATATTAATTTCAGTTCTGCCGCAGGTTGGACAGGATATTATATTTGGTCCATAAGGTCTTAAATTAAGATACTGAAGCATTTTTCTTCCTACTCTTACCTCTTCAGCAGGATCTGCAGTTAAAGAAACTCTAATAGTATCGCCTATTCCCTGTAATATTAAACCACCAATACCCATTGAGGATTTAATAATCCCATTTTCATATGTTCCGGATTCTGTTACTCCCAGATGTATAGGATAATCTACTAGTTTAGATAATTTTATATTGCTCTTGTAGTTTTCAACAACACTACTTGATTTAATTGAAACTACAATATTATTGTAGTCAAATTTTTCTATTTCTTTGATTTGGTCTACTGCACTTGCTACCAAAGAGTTTTCGTTTACTCCGCTGTATTTTTCTATGTATTCTTTTTTTACCGAACCTGAATTTACCCCTACTCTTATAGGGATCTCTCTCTCTTTACATGCATTCACTATTTTCTTAACTTTATCTTCTGAACCTATATTTCCAGGATTTATTCTAATACCATCAGCTCCGTTTTTTATAGAGCTTAAGGCTAATCTGTAATCAAAATGTATATCGGCAATCAGAGGAATATTTATTTCCTTTTTTATTTCAATGATTGCTTCAGAACTTTTTTCATCTGGAACAGCTACTCTAATGATATCGCAACCTGCTTCTTCTAATGTTACAATTTGTTCGACAGTAGCTTTAACATCATGAGTTTTAGTGTTTGTCATAGATTGTACAGTAATTAAGTTACCATCACCGATTTTTACATTCCCATATTTTATTAATCTAGTCATTTTAACACCTATCTTAAAATTTTCATTATATCGTTATAAAGCACAAAAAACATAAGAGCCATCAGAAGTACAAATCCTACAAAGTGAATGTATCCTTCTTTATCAGGAGGAATTCTTTTTCCTCTAATTTTTTCAATAATTAAAAATAATATTCTACTTCCATCCAAGGCAGGAATCGGAAGTAAATTTACAAAACCTAAATTTATACTTATAAATGCTGCTAAATTTAATAAAGGATAGAATCCTAAGTTAGCTGCTTGTCCTATCATGTTTACTATTCCAACGGGGCCTGCAATGGATTCTGATCCTACTTGACCACTTACTAGCATTATAATAAAGTCAAACATCAGACCTATATAGTAAGTTGTTTTAAATATTGAGCCCAACAAAATATCTGAAATAGATTTTTGCGTTTCCGTATAAAAACCTAGAGTTATTTGTTTCTTTGGTAGTACTTCTACACTTATAGTTTCATCATCTCTTAAAACCTGTATGTTTATTTCTTCACCTCGTGAATCATTAATTAATTCTCGGGTTACTTCCCACTCTTCTGTTTTTGTACCGTTTATTGAGACTATCCTATCTCCACTTCTTAAACCTTCTTTATAAGCAGGCATAGTTTCATCTATGAATCCAATAGTGTTTGTATACTCATCATCAACTATTTCCGGAGATATACCTATCATATATCTATAGTTGTGGCTTACATCGTATGTGTGTAATTCATTTTCTCTTTCTACTGTTATACTGTATTCTTCGCTACTTGAAGAAATTTCTTCTTGAATTTCCTCCCAGTATTTTACTTTTTCGTCGTTAATTGCTATTATTTCGTCTCCTGGTCTTAAT
>JBEPWV010000197.1:0-3289 GCA_041642175.1 Clostridia bacterium | reverse complement strand
AGTTTTCAATAGTATTATTGCTTCCTATTATTGAACTTTGAATCCTTGTTCCCGGGCCAATAATATTATCTTCTCCTATTTCAGTCTTTCCTTCTAAAAAAGTGTTAGGATAAATAGTAGTATCTATACCTATTTTAACATCTTTTTCAATATATGTATTATCAGGATCAATAAAAGTTACACCGTTAAGCATATGCATTTTATTTATTCTAAGTTTTTCTTCTTTACTTAGTTCAGAAAGCTGAATCCTGTTATTTACGCCTTTAATTTGCACGGTATCGGATATTTTATATCCACCAACCTTATATCCTTTTTCAACAATTATTTTTATTCCATCTGTAATATAGTATTCATTTTGTGAATTATCATTATCCAACTCAGATAAAACTTTTTTTAATTCTCTCCCATCAAAACAGTATATTCCTGAGTTTATTTCTTTAATTTTCTTCTCTTCTTCTGATGCATCTTTCTCTTCTACAATCCCTGTAATTTGATTATTATCTCTTAGTATCCTGCCGTAGCCGAAGGGTTCATTTATATCTGCAGTAAGCACTGATGCAGTATTTTTATTTTCTTTATGAAAACCAATAAATTTATCTAAAGTTTTTCCTTCTATTAATGGTACATCTCCATTTAAAATAACTACTGTTGAATCATCCTCAATATAATCAACTGCCTGCATTACAGCATATCCTGTACCATAGGGCTTATCTTCTCCTATTGGTTGTTCTTTCCATTTAAAGTCTTTATCTTTTAGTGTTTTTAATATTTTATCCTTACCATGTCCTAAAATTAATACTTTTTCATCTATTTTACCTTCGCTGCATGCATCTAAAACATATTGAATAATTTTTTTACCCATGACTTCATGCAAAACTTTAGGAGTTTTAGATTTCATTCTAGTACCTTCTCCTGCTGCTAAAATTATTCCTATATTCATTTTACCACCTCAATTCCTATGATATTATACAACTATAAATAGCTGTTGACAATATTATATCTAAACAAATCAAATAACACAATAAAAAAGGGTCTGATTAGACCCTCGCGGATAGTAATATTAAATTATTCCTCGTCTTCCGCCAACTTTTCTTCATAAGCAGCAAACACAGCATCCTGTATCATAGCTCTAGTTTCAGAGTTGATTGGGTGTGCTATATCCTTGAATTCGCCATCTGGCATTTTTCTACTTGGCATAGCTATGAAAGGTCCATTTTGTCCATCGATAATCTTAATGTCATGTACAACAAAGCAATCATCAAAAGTAACAGAAACGATGGCTTTCATCTTGCCTTCAGAGTTTATTTTTCTAACTCTTACATCTGTAATTTGCATGGTTTCACCACCTTCTTAAAAAATTATGTCCAAACTATAATATATTTTACTATATTTTAATAAAAAAAGCAAAATTTTTATTCTTTAAAACCCTTGTAGTTTATTAGGTTTAATGACTATTTCCTTGTTTTCTTCATCTACCTTTTCAAGGAGCAATAATGAATTATAATCGTTGAATAGTTTCTTTTTAGGTTCCCTAGTAGATATAACTACAGAAACACCTTCTACTTCTACATTAAATTCACTCATCATATCCTTCATTCCTCGGACGGTGCCTCCACCCTTCATAAAATCATCTACTAATAAAACTTTAGAACCTTCTTTTAATGCTCTTCTTGATAGCGTCATAGTTTGAATTTTATTTGATGATCCGGACACATAGTTAATACTTAAAGTACTTCCTTCTGTTACCTTTGTATTTCTCCTTATTACTACTAACGGTACATCCATTTCTTTAGCAGTCATTAAGGCTGCCGGTATACCTTTAGTTTCAACTGTTACAACATAATCTATTTCTTTGTCTTCATACATAGACACTATTATTTTAGCTATATTTTGTACGTAATAAGGGTTATTGAATATATCCGTCATATAGATAAAACCCCCGGGGATTATTCTTTTTTCATCTGAAAATACACTGCATAGCTCTTCCTGTATTTTTTTTATTTCATCCTTTTTTATCTTAGGTGTAAAAACCACACCTCCCGATGCACCTGCAATTGTCTTAATTTCTCCGTAGTTAAATTCTTCTACTATATTTTTTACTATTACTATGTCTTCACTTATAGTAGATTTAGCTGAATTAAAAATTTCTGAAAAATAATTATATGAAAATATATGATTAGGTCTTTCGGAAAATATTTTCATTAAAGCACCAATTCTTTGATTTCTCTTATATTTTTTCATTAGTTCACCTCAATACGAATTATTATGTTAATTATACAATCTATGTTCGTTAATTACAAGAACCGATGCTTTTAAATATTTTTAATTTTTGATATAATGATTCTAATATTAAAAAAGGTGGTTATTAAATGAAAAAATATACTTCTGTTCATTTCATAGGAATAGGCGGTATTAGTATGAGTGCTTTAGCTCAAATAATGCTTAATAAAAATGTTAAAGTCTCAGGTTCTGATATCACACAATCTAATATGACGGATTTGCTTAAAAATAACGGCGCAGAAATTTTTATCGGTCATAATGAAGATAATATAGACAATTCAGACTTAGTAGTATATACATCAGCTATCGGAGAAGATAATCCTGAATATCAAAAAGCATTAACTTTAGGTATTCCTTTATTGGAAAGAGCTGTTTTTTTAGGTGAATTGATGAAGGATTACTATAAAACCACAGCTATATCAGGCACTCACGGTAAAACTACTACTACAGGTATGCTTGCAAATATTATGATGAATACTGATATTGATCCTACCATTCTGTTGGGAGGAGAATATCAAGCTATGGAAGGTAACATAAGATTAGGAAAAAATAATTATTTTTTAACTGAAGCTTGTGAATACAAACGTAACTTTCTTAATTTTAGCCCTTATATTGGTGCTATATTAAACATAGAAGAAGATCACCTTGATTATTATAGGGATTTAGATGAAATAAAGGATGCTTTTAAAGCATTTGCTAATAAAATTCCATCATATGGATTTCTTGTGTATAATGCAGATGACAAAAACCAGAAAAATCTATTCGATGATTTATCCTGCAACCTGAAATCATTTGGAGTAGATAATGCTTCTTATGCTAAAGCTGTAGATGTTAAATATACTCCCTATCCTTCATATGATTTATTTATAGAAGGGGAAAAAATCTGTCATGTAAAACTAAAGGTTCCGGGGCTTCATAATATTTATAATTCCCTGGCTGCTGCTGCTTGCGCTTATATAACCGGTGTATCAAATTGCTCAATAAAAAACGGTTTAGAGAATTTTTCTGG
>JBEPWV010000196.1:0-3332 GCA_041642175.1 Clostridia bacterium | reverse complement strand
GTCAAGGATACCATGAAAAATACGGAGAAAATCATGCAGAAGTAAATGCATTCTTAGATGCATCAGAAGATGTAGAAGGTGCCGACCTGTATGTAACCTTAGAACCCTGCTCTCATCAAGGAAAGACTCCCCCCTGTGCTGATAGAATTGTCAAGGAAGGTATAAAGAGAGTTTTTATAGGGATGAAAGATCCTAATCCCTTGGTAGCAGGAAGAGGAATAGCAATCTTAGAAAAAAATGGTATAGAAGTTAAGTCTGGAATATTAGAAAAAGAAGCTGCAGAACAAAATGAAATATTTATAAAATACATTACGGAAAATAAGCCTTTCTGTATTCTAAAAACTGCAATGTCTTTAGATGGTAAAATAGCAACTTCAACTGGAGATTCAAAGTGGATATCCAACGAAAAATCCAGAAAATACGTTCATCAGTTAAGACATAGAGTTTCTGGAATAATGGTAGGAATAGGTACAGTACTAGCCGATGATCCTATGCTTACAACAAGGCTTGAAAATAAAACAGGTAAAGATCCCCACAGAATTATTATAGATACAGAAGGCAGAATCCCTCTGGATTCAAAAATATTAAATTTAAAATCTCATTCAAAGACTATAATTGCTACAACTGAAAAAATAACTTCAGAAAAAGTTAAAAATTTAGAGGATAAGAATGCAGAAATAGTAATATCTCCCCTGAAAAATAACAAGGTGGATTTAAATTACCTCTTTGAAAATTTATCAAAGATGGGTATAGACAGCATATTAGTAGAAGGTGGAAGTACTTTAAACGAAAGTCTACTAAAAGAAAAATTAGTAGATAAAGTCATCACATTTGTAGCACCTAAAATCATCGGCGGCTCCCAGGCAAAAACTCCTGTAGAGGGAGAAGGTTTTAAATACGTTAAAGATGCAGTAAAACTTGAAAATATAAAAACAAAATATTTTGATGAAGATATAATGATAACCGGATATATAAGAAAGGAAGTGTAGTATGTTTACAGGCTTAATAGAGGAAGTTGGAGAAATAACCTCAGTAACTCGTAGAGGCAACTCCGCTCAAATAACCGTAAAAGCACCGGGAATTTTAAAAGAAAGCAAAGTCGGGGACAGCATCAGCACCAACGGAGTATGTTTGACTGTAACAGAAAAAACATCCAATACATACACCGTAGATGTAATGCCGGAAACTATGAATAGAAGCAATTTTAAAAATCTAAAATACGGTTCCAAGGTAAACGTAGAAAGGGCATTAAAGGTAGGGGATAGATTAGACGGTCATATGGTATCGGGACATGTTGACGGAATAGGTATAATAACAGACTTTAGAGAAGATGACAATGCTGTGTGGATTACCCTTAAAGCAGATAGAGGAGTACTTAAATACATAGTAGAGAAAGGCTCCATAGCAATAGACGGCACAAGTCTTACCGTAGCTTACGTAGATGATGAGAGCTTTAAAGTATCTATTATTCCCCATACAGGAGAATCAACTACCCTACTTGATAAAAAAATAGGCGATGAAGTCAATATAGAATGCGATATGGTAGGTAAATATATAGAAAAACTATTAAATTTTGAAAAAGAAGAAACAAAAAAATCAAATCAGGGATTAAATGAAGAATTTCTAAAAAATAACGGATTCATGTAAGGAGGTTTAAATGATAAGATTTAACACTATTGAAGAAGGAATTGAAGATATTAAAAATGGAAAGATGATCGTCGTAGTTGATGATGAAGACAGAGAAAACGAAGGTGATCTGCTTATGGCTGCAGAAAAAGCCACTCCAGAAGCCATCAATTTTATGGCTAAACACGGCCGAGGATTAATCTGCGCACCTATGACAAGAGATAGATTAAAAGAACTGAATATACTACCTATGGTAAGAGACAATACGGACCCTAAAGAAACCGCCTTTACCGTATCTGTTGATTGGATTAATGTGACTACAGGAATATCAGCCAAAGAAAGAGCTGATACAGTCATTAAACTTGTAGATGATGATGCATCACCAAAAGATTTTACAAGACCTGGACATATATTTCCTCTAGGTGCTAAAGACGGAGGAGTATTAAAAAGAGCAGGACACACAGAAGCAGCTATTGATTTAGCAAGATTAGCCGGACTAAAACCTGCTGGAGTAATTTGTGAAATAATGAATGAAGACGGTACTATGGCTAGAGTTCCTCAGTTGATGGACTACGTAGAAAAACACGACTTAAAAATAATTACAATCGCAGACTTAATATCCTACAGAAGAAAAAACGATAAGCTAATCGAAAGAGTAGCAAAAGCCGACATGCCAACAAAACATGGTGACTTTAATGTCTATGGTTATGTTAACAAACTAAATGGTGAGCATCACCTTGCCCTGGTTAAGGGTACTGTTGATGACGGCGAACCGGTACTTGTAAGAGTTCATTCTGAATGTCTCACCGGTGATGCTTTTGGTTCTTTAAGATGCGACTGCGGAGAGCAGTATGAAGAAGCAGTTAAAAAAATTGAAGAAGAAGGTCGAGGAGTTCTGCTGTACATGCGTCAAGAAGGAAGAGGTATTGGCCTTATTAATAAAATTAAAGCCTACCAGCTTCAAGACCAGGGTATGGACACAGTTGAAGCAAATATAGCTTTAGGATTTCCTGAAGATATGAGAGACTACGGTATTGGAGCTCAGATACTTGAGGATTTAGGAATTAAAAAAGTAAAATTAATGACAAACAACCCTAAAAAACTTTCTGGTATCTCAGGTTACGGTATTGAAATAGTTGAAAGGATATCGATACAAATGAATCATAATGAAAGAAATAAATTTTACTTAGAAACAAAAAAAGATAAAATGGGTCATTTACTAAATATGAAGGAGGAAGATTAAATGAAAGTATATGAAGGTCAGTTAAAAGCTGATGACAAAAAATTTGGAATAATAGTTGGAAGGTTCAACGAATTTATTGGAGGCAAGCTTCTCTCAGGGGCAATGGATGCTTTAAAGAGACACGGTGGAAGCGAAGAAAATATTGAAATATCTTGGGTTCCCGGAGCCTTTGAAATGCCTCTTGTAGCTAAAAAATTAGCAAAGTCGAAAAAGTACGATGCAGTAATATGTCTTGGTGCGGTAATCAGAGGGGCAACTCCCCACTTCGACTACGTATCTAACGAAGTTACAAAGGGGATTGCAAGTGTTTCTTTAGATACTGAAGTACCGGTAATATTTGGAGTTTTAACTACAGATACTATAGAACAGGCTATAGAAAGAGCCGGCACTAAATCTGGAAACAAAGGCTTCGATGCTGCTGTTTCAGCTATAGAAATGGTTAATTTACTAGAACAATTATAAA
>JBEPWV010000195.1:0-3335 GCA_041642175.1 Clostridia bacterium | reverse complement strand
TCCTAACAACTGTAACGCTTTTCCCTGTTAGTTTTACAAATCCAATCATAACACCGTCCCTTGGTCCGGCTCCTGCGTTGCAGCTTAAATACATATATAATCCTATATTAAATATTAAAAGAGCGATAAAAATTAAAAGTAAATTAACATAATAATTGTCAGATACATAATATAAATGATATCTATCTCCAACATTTATAAAATAGCCTATAAAAATTGCATTAAGAATAGTGGCATATCCAGGATAAATTTTCATAAACATACTTACAATAATAAGAAAGACACTGATAATTTGTGAAACAGTACCAAAAGCTATGCCAGTTTGTAAAGTTATACCGTGATTCAATGTGCTCCAGGCATTCATTCCTAAGTCAATACTTTTAATCCAGTTTATGGATAAACCTATTATAATATATGCTAACATTTGACGAGGGGTTTTTTTCAAATCTTTTATCAATAATTTTGTATTCATATCATCACTCCAAACAATATAGATTATAGCATATATTCTGATTCTAGTCTTGTAAATTTATAATTTAATAGTTTTTTAAAAAAGTAGATATCTAAAAGATAAAAATTTAAAGCATAAAAAAGAATAACTTCATAATAATAGTTAAATTAATAACAAATAAATAAGTTGATAAATTATTAAAATATTAAGAAAAGCGCTAAATAAAGGGGTTTGTGAGACTTATTTGTAATCGTTCACAAAAAAGACTTGAAATATATTTTAAATACCCCTATAATATAGTTAAATAATTAACGAAAAGGGAGGATGTAAGATGAATTTCAATTTAACTGAAGAACAAAAATTACTTAAAAAATTATACAAAGAATTTACAGTAAATGAAGTTGAACCTATAGCAGGAGAAATAGACGAAGAAGAAAGGTTTCCTGTTGAAACTGTAGAAAAGATGAAAAATAACGGAATGTTGGGGATACCATTTCCTAAAAAATACGGAGGACAGGGTGGAGATAACCAAGCCTATATAATGCTGGTAGAAGAATTATCTAAAGCATGTGGTACCACAGGAGTTGTACTTTCAGCTCATACATCTTTATGCTGTGCTCCAATATATGAATTCGGAACAGAAGATCAAAAACAAAAATATTTAGTACCTCTAGCAAAAGGTGAAAAACTTGGAGCTTTCGGTCTTACTGAACCAAATGCAGGAACGGATGCTGCAGAGCAGCAAACAAAGGCAGTACTAGATGGAGATCACTATATATTAAATGGTTCTAAAATATTCATCACAAATGCAGCTAATGCAGATGTGTTTATAGTACTTGCAATGACAGATAAAAGTAAAGGAACCAGAGGAATATCAGCTTTCATAGTTGAAAAAGAATATGATGGCTTTACTATAGGAAAAAAAGAACTAAAAATGGGTATAAGAGGTTCAGCAACTTGTGAGCTTATATTTGAAGACGTAAAGGTACCTAAAGAAAATCTAATTGGAAAAGAAGGTAAGGGATTTTCAATAGCAATGAAAACTCTTGATGGAGGAAGAATTGGTATTGCTGCACAGGCTTTAGGAATAGCACAGGGAGCCATTGATGAAGCTGTGAAATATGTAAAAGAAAGAAAACAGTTTGGAAGACCAATATCAAAATTCCAAAACACTCAATTTCAATTAGCAGATATGCAAACAAAAGTAGATGCAGCAAGATTACTGGTTTATAGAGCAGCCTTTAATAAAGATAATAAATTTTCTTACAGTAATGAAGCGGCAATGGCTAAGTTATTTGCTTCAGAAACAGCAATGGAAGTAACAAACAAAGCTGTACAGCTTCACGGAGGATACGGATATACAAGAGAGTATCCTGTAGAAAGAATGATGAGAGATGCTAAGATTACTGAAATATATGAAGGAACATCCGAAGTAATGAAAATGGTTGTTTCTGCAAATATGCTATAGGAGGAGGAAAAAATGAAAATAATAGTATGTATAAAGCAAGTTCCGGATACTACTGAAGTTAGATTAAATCCGGAAACAGGAACTCTTATAAGAGAAGGAGTACCGAGTATAATTAATCCCGATGATAAATGTGGTTTAGAAGCTGCTTTAGTATTAAAAGATAAATACGATGCTCATGTAACGGTTTTAACTATGGGTCCCCTACAAGCAGACTTTGCTTTAAAAGAAGCTTTAGCTATGGGAGCTGATGAGGCCATATTAATGACTGATAGAGCCTTTGCAGGAGCAGATACATGGGCTACGTCATTAACCTTGGCAAAAGCTCTTGAGAAGATGGAATACGACCTTATAATAGCAGGTAGACAGGCGATAGATGGTGATACTGCTCAAGTTGGACCGGAATTGGCAGAACATTTACAAATTCCTCATGTAAGTTATGTAGAAGCTTTAGAAAAAGATGAAAACAGTCTAATATTAAAAAGAAGATTTGAAGACGGATATCACAAGGTTAAAGTAAAGATGCCATGTCTTATTACAACCCTAAGCGAAATGAATAAACCTAGATATATGAAGGTTGGATTAATATTTGATGCTCATAGAGAAAAAGAGATTAAGAAGCTGACCTTTGATGATTTAGAAATAAATAAAGAAGAAATAGGACTAAAAGGTTCTCCAACTAAAGTTAAAAAATCCTTTACTAAAGGAGCCAAGACAGCCGGTAAATTGTACAAAGATTTAGACGAAAAAGAAGCAGCAAAATTAATAGTTGAGAAACTAAAAGAAAAGTTTATTATATAAAGGAGGGAATAGGATGAATAAAAAAGATTACAGAGGCGTATTCGTATTTGTTGAACAGAAAAACAAAGAAATAGAAAACGTATCTCTTGAATTAATAGGTGAAGGTAAAAAATTAGCTCAAGAATTAAATCAGAAAGTAACAGCTGTTCTACTGGGAAAAGATGTAAAAGAAGTAGAAAAACTTGGTCACTACGGAGCAGATAATATAATATATGTAGAAAATCAAGATTTAGATATATATATGACAGAGCCTTATACAAAAGCACTTAAGGAAGTAATAGAAGATAAAAAACCTGAAATAGTATTATTTGGAGCAACAGCTATAGGTAGAGATGTAGCACCGAGACTTGCAGGAAGAATACATACAGGACTTACAGCTGACTGTACAAAGTTGGAAATAAACGAAGAAAATAAGGATCTAATGATGACAAGACCTGCTTTCGGTGGGAATATTATGGCTACTATAGAATGTCCAGATCATAGACCTCAAATGGCAACGGTTAGACCCGGTGTAATGCAGAAGGAAGAGAAAAATGTATCTAGAAAAATTGAAATAGAAAAATTTAATGTTAAAATTGAAGATAAGGATAAAACCTATGAAATTCTTGAAATAGTTGA
>JBEPWV010000194.1:0-3347 GCA_041642175.1 Clostridia bacterium | reverse complement strand
TGCTAATTCGTGACCAAGTCTTGGTCCTCCGCAAACTAGAACAATCTTATCCCTTATTCCTTCTGCTTCAAGAAGTTCAACTAATTCCGTTAAATTCGGAATGTGAACGTCTTTTTGAGTTACAACCTGAGATACTAGAATAGCATCTGCATTTGTTTCTACTGCTTTTGCTACAAGTTCTTCGTTTAGTACCTGACTACCTAAGTTTAAAGCTTCGATACCTTTGTATCTTTCAAGGCCGTAGTTTCCGTCAAATCCTTTCATGTTCATAATAGCATCAATGCCTACAGTATGAGCATCCGAGCCAGTACAAGCTCCTAGGATTACTATATCTCTTTTAATATTTTCCTTTATATAGTCTTCTACTGCATATTTGTCCATAAATTCCATATCAACTTTAGGAACTTCAATAGCATCGTAGTTTACTGTATGGGTACAGCTTCCGTACATCACGAAAAACGTATATCCTAATCCCAAGTCTTTGGAATGAACAACACTGGGTTCTTCCATTCCCATTTTTCTAGCTAGCTGCTTAGCAGCTTCATTTGCTTCATCTCCGTAAGGTACAGGAAGAGAAAAACTTAGTTGTACTTTTCCATCATTTAAAGTGTCTCCGTAAGGTTTAACCTTTGTAAGATCAACTCTTTTATCAACCATTATTTTCCACCTCCAAGCATCATTTCGACAAATGGATTGTAGTATCCTGCATCTTTTTCTACTACTCCTGCTAATCCTTTACCACCGGTGAAACCTCTCTTTACTCCACCGAACTTCCCTTGTTCTATAGTTTTAAAAATTCCTTCTCTTTCAATATCTTTAAGCATTTTCTCTGCTTCATCTAATACCTGTTGAGCTCTTTTTTGAATCATACCGTTCTCTTTGAATTCAATTTCATCACCTATATTTTTTGCGTTATTGAAAATATATTGAGCATTTTCAATGGAAAGCATTCTGTCTTGAAGGTGAGGTGTGTGTATTGCTTCCGTAGGCATTCCTAGAAGCTGTATTGCTTGGTTTGTCCAGATTGAAATCAGATTAAACATTGCATCCTGAACGTGTCCTTTAAATATGTCTCCTGTCATAAATTTTGTAGGAGGCATGTATTTAAGAGGAGCATTAGGGAATATTTCTCTTGCCATTTGAGCTTGAGCTAATTCTAGAAGGAATCCATTTTCAAGTTTTGGATTCATTTCAAAAGCATGTCCAAGTCCCATTTGTTCTTCTTTTAAGCCTGCCAGTAAAGCAAACTGCTCGTTTATGAATTGAGAAGCTAATACAGTATGAGCTTCTTCAACAGCATCTGCTGTAGTAAGATAGTTGTCTTCTCCGGTGTTTATTATGATTCCTGCATATCCGTTGATTAATCTTGAGAAAAACTGATCTACAAGGGTTCTCTGCATATTTATATCTCTAAATAATATTCCGTATAAAGCGTCGTTAAGCATTACATCTAATCTCTCTAATGCTCCCATAGCTGCTATCTCAGGCATGCATAACCCGGAACAGTAGTTGCATAATCTGATATATCTTCCTACTTCTTCTCCAACCTCATCTAATGCCTCTCTCATAAGTCTGAAGTTTTCCTGAGTTGCATAAGTTCCTCCAAAGCCTTCAGAAGTTGCACCGTAAGGTACGTAATCTAGTAAGCTTTGTGCTGTAGTTCTAATAACCGCTACTATATCAGCCCCTTGATGAGCCGCTGCTTTTGCCTGTTCTATATCTTCGTAAATATTGCCGGTAGCAACTATTACGTAAAGATATGGTTTGCTTCCTTCTCCAAGATTTTCGATATATTCTTCTCTTTTTTCTCTTGTTTGTCTAATTGTATCTACAGTTTTTTGGGCTATACCTTTTACTGCGTCTTTTATATCTTTTACATCAGCTATAGGTATTTTTGTTATATCTAAATCACCTTTGTTTATTTCTTCTGCTATTTCCTGTGGTGTAAGATTTTTTTGAACCATAGCATTTCCAATCCAAAATGCTGCTCCCTGCTGTAGACCTCCACCATCCTTAATATTGTCTACTAAAACATTTGGTAAAGGTTCTTCTATTTCATTAACTCCGTCTACACCTAAAAGTCTTGTTACAGTTCTTTCAACGGAAACTGTTGTATGTTTTTCTATAAATTTTTGTGTTTCTTCTGCAATTTTTCTAGCTGCATTTCTTGAATTTTCAATTTTCTTCGGATCTAAATTTAATTTACTGTTCAATTCTTTCACTCCTTTCCTTATTCACTTTCTTGAATTATTTCTTTTGCTTTATTTATGATGTCTTCTTGAAGTCCCATTAGCTGAGCTATTCTTATAGCATCTTTAGGTACTTCATTTCCTTCTACTTTTTTAAGGGTATAATCCATATATTTTGCAATAATCTCCTGTCCTTTTTTAGGATTGAGTTTTAGTTCTTCCTTCAATTGATTTTCATCTATTGAGGATAATCCTGAAACCTGGAGGTTTAATATGTTTTCTCCTTCTGCTGACTTATCAAAGTGGGTTGTAATTATTGATATGGAGTCTTTTTCGTTTAAGTATTCTATTATGGTTTTTGTTATAGCATATCCTTCTTTGGGGTTTGTGCCTCCTGCCAACTCATCTATTAGTATTAATCCTCTGTTTTCTTCTCTTTCCAGTACCTCTTTCAGACTTGAAATTTCAGCTCCAAAGGTACTAAGACCCCTTTCTACTGATTGTTCGTCGCCGGTGGATATATAAATGAAGTTTCTAAGACCTGCTTCTAGTTTTTCACAGGGTACATAAAGTCCAAAAGCTAAGGCTGTCATAACTTGTCCTACCATTTTTAAGGTTACCGTCTTTCCACCCATGTTTGCACCGGTAATACAGGTCGTTCCTGGTGATAACCTTACTGTTATCGGTGTATATTCATTTCCTTTTTCATGAAGGAATTTTTCAGTTTTCAAATGCCTTCCCTTTATAATATTTAATGTATTTTCTGTTACTACTTTTGGTTTAGTGGATTCTGTCTGTTTTGCTTCTTCTGATTTTGCCAGAATCAGATCTATATTTCCAACAGTTTCAATATTCCATTTCAAACTATCATAGTTTTCAGAAACTAATTTCGAAAGATTTTTTCTGATTCTTTTTTCTTCTTTATCCTCTAAAGACTTCATTTCATCGTATTTACTTTCTAGAAGAAGTATTTTTTCCGTCTTTCTTAAAGCGTAAATATGATTTAAATAGTTTTCTGATGAAAAAGTTAAATGTTCTCCTGATTCTATTTTCTCAATTAGGTCTTTTTCTGCCTTGCTTATAACTACTTCGTCCTTGAGATTTAAGTTTAAATTGTATTCTTTTTTAATATTTTCTTTAATCTTTTCTTTTTCTTCC
>JBEPWV010000193.1:0-3353 GCA_041642175.1 Clostridia bacterium | reverse complement strand
AAGAACAAAAGGAATAAAATCAAAAAATATTCAAACAAAGCCCGCAGATAGAAATCTTCGGGCTTTGTTTTCTTAGTGTACAATAATTGTTGGACAAAAAACAAAAAAATATAGAGAATTACACTCCATTTAATATAATAATCTTATTTTAAATCTTCCTGATTTTCTTCGGATTTTCTTCTAAATAACAACTGGTTTACTGCCAAAGATATAACTATACCTCCTATAGATATAAGAAAGAAATACAAAGTATATCTATCTTCTAAAAACATGGCTAGAACACCTAAAATCACACATAGTTTTCCGCCTATAAGTTCTATTGCCCCTATTCTTCTAGCATATGCTTCATCTACTTTCCCAATCTCTTTATCACTTTCATAATTGTTGATATATTTATACTTTTTCCTGAAAAGTATATTATATCCATAGTATATAAATGGTAATCCTACTACTATAAGTATTATTCTTAGTATTATCATAGTCCGCCTTTCTTTTTAGCTATAACACTTACCCAGTGTTCATCTTCTCTATCTTCTCTTACATCTAACGTCTTAATAATCTCTATAGTGATTAAATCATCTATAGAATTAATAAGTTCTCTCAGACCCTTTTCACTGTAGTTGGTAAATACTCTACCATCTTTTACATAGTCTTCATCTCTATCTTTAAAAGACATGAAAAAAGCACCTTTAGGCTTAAGATAAGAAGCAAGTTTTTCTATTATATCAATCATTTTATCTCTTTTTACATGAAGCAAACTGGAACATGCCCATATACCGTCGAATTTTTTATCGGAGTCAAAGCTTTCAAAGGTAGCAAGCATTACTTCTCCATCTACGTAATCTTTAGCATGCTTAACCATCTCCTTAGATCCATCAAATGCCAATACCTTATAGCCGTGATTTACAAACCATACACTGTCTCTACCGGTACCGCATCCTGCATCTAAAATTAATCCGCCTTTAGGTATATGAAAAGCAAACTTCGTTAATAGAGGTTCCATATTCGCATGAAATGTGCTGTTTATAAATTTTTCTGAGTTTTTATCGTAATATTCTATAGAAATTTTAATCACCCTTTTCTAAATTATTTTTTATTATATTCAAAACTTATAGTTTAAAATTTATGTCTTCTTAATTTTACTTGTCAACCCAAATTCTCTTCCTTGATATCCATTTTTTATCGAAGTTATCATTGCTATTAATTCCATTTACTATAGGCTTTAAAAATATTTTTATGCTATTAATTACTTCAGTAAAATCTATTTGAATTATAGCTTTTTTCTTTTTCACAAAAGAATTCCATCTTAATTTTCTCGTACTATCTTCTGCAAATTCTTTCTCAAAAGCAACAATGTCATGAAATTTTGTGCCTCTATTATAAAAAGTCTCTTTTATTGCTTTATAAAGTTCATCACCTTCAAAATTAAATTCATTTAACAATATATAAATATCGTAAAAATCTTTATATCTACTATTTACATAGCCCAAGGATACAATAGCTTCAAATTTTTCAGCTATTACCGTTTCTAATGAATATGCATAAATCTTAGGGATGTTCATATCAAGGATAACTGGAAAATCCATTAATACTCTATTTGGATATATTATATCACTAAAACCAATATCAATAGAAATTAATACTTTTGTACGATCTAAATAAGCAAAAATTGATACATTTACTCCACTGTATTCCTTAAATTCTGTTATTTTTTCTATTTTCAAAGAATCCATGTCATATGAGACTGCATCATCTACATTAATGTTAAATATATCTTCAAATATTGGTTGTATAGCCTCAACTTCATTATTTAATGATTTTGCTAAAAAATCAATATCTTTTGTTACTCTAGTATAATTTCCATTAAACAAAGCATAGAGAAAAATTCCTCCTTTAAGAGTAAAGTTTTCATTATATTTTGAAATTGAAATTCTATATATTGTTCTCTCTACAAAATAAGCTATTAATTCTTCCTGAAATAATTTCCCGTTTTTTTTAGCTAAATTTTTTAATCTGGCTTTAACTGAAGTTGCATTTATCAAACTAGTACCTCCATATATGTTTTTAA
Organism: Clostridia bacterium; assembly: GCA_041642175.1. GTDB lineage: Bacteria > Bacillota > Clostridia > Tissierellales > Dethiosulfatibacteraceae > UBA8670. Next base: position 1,285 of record JBEPWV010000193.1, on the reverse strand, counting down.
AATATCATGACATCTTAATTGCTTACTATATCTATAAAGCTTATTGAGGTTCCTATCTTCTAGTTTTATATAGTTTCTTACTATTTCTTTAGTTTCTTCAATGCCTACTTTATTTCTAAATGATATAATATCAATTACTGTTTTTTCAATGTTATAAATTTTAAATTCATTTCTCTCATTTTTCTTATTAACTATACCGGTTTCATATCGTTTTTTATCAAAATAATATAGATTAAAATTAGGCCAATCCGGCAAATTAGTTACGTTTCTATCGTTTGGTACTGCAACATCTATAGCATCTGGTCGAAATTCTGTTAACTCATAATAGCTAGCAGCAGTCAACAAACATGCAACACCCTTAGGTGTATATGCTTTAATATAATATAAATCTGATTCTTCTCCTTTATAATTAGAGTTTTCATAGTAACTTTTATTTAATTTTTGAAGTTTTTTGTCTTGTACTAATTTCATAATCTTATAATGACTGTAGCCTAATTCTTTTAAATCATTTGTATGAAAAATTTTTTTATTTTCAGGTATTGATTTAACTTTTCCCATAATTAAAACACCTCTTGTTAATAATTATACCTGAAGACAAGTAAATGAACAACGATTATTTAAAATAAATGCGGTAAATAACTTTAATTACCGCATTTATTTTAAATTCATTTTTCAAACTCTTCATTTATTATTTTATCTTTACTAAGATTAGCTGTTTTAACATTGCTTTAGATTCGCTAATATCTATATAAATAATATAATTAATCTTATAGGTATTTTCCTACCCTTTTAAATTAAATACTATAATTCCTGCAATCATTATTAATATTCCAATAGGCTTAGAAAGTACCAGCTTAATCTGGGGCATTCCAAATAATCCAAAAGTATCAATAATTGTAGCAAAAGTAAGCTGAGAAACGATTACGACAGCCATGGCAAAAGCAGTACCAAGATAGCTTATGCTTTTCATAATATTAAAAATAATCATAACTCCAAAAAATCCTGCCAGTAAGTATATCTTGTTTACTTCCGTAACATTTTTAATATTTCCTTTACCAAAAAGAATGACTGCAGCAACAGCAAAAATAAGGCCGACTGCATGTACTACAGCAGTAGCTTCTATAACACCTACTTTATCACTTATACGAGTATTAAAAACATTTTGAAGACTAACGAATAAGCCTCCTAATGTTGCAAATAAAACACCTAACATTTAATCCCTCCGTCTTAATCCTTAAATTTAAATTATGTTAATTATTATATCAAATATTATAATAATTTAAAC
>JBEPWV010000192.1:0-3375 GCA_041642175.1 Clostridia bacterium | reverse complement strand
CAATATCATGAAGCAAGCCACATACTCCCCAAATTTCAGGATCTTCATTAAAATATTCTGCACATCCCCTCATCGCTCCTTCTACTGCTAAACAGTGTTTTGTTAAGCTATCTGAATCTATCCATTTGTCGAATAATTCTAAAGCATTCTGTCTGTTAATATCCATTCTAGTCCTCCTTTTATAGCTATTATAAATTCTTAACTTAAAAAAAGTATATGATGTTAAGAATTATAAATAATATTATAAGCTTCTGTATAATGTTTATTGATTTCTTTTATTGATTTTTCAGCATCCTGTTCTTTTAAAGCTTCTATTAAATCAATGTGTTTTTTATATGCTTCATTAATTATGTTTTCGTTTTTCTGAATTATAGTGTAATAAATTGCGTAATTTGAAGATTTCATGCTCTCCCACAATTCTAAAAGCTTATTGTTTTCAGCATTCAACAGTATTTGCTTGTGTATTTCATAGTCATTTTGAATAATTTTTTCTATATCTCTTTCTTCTACATATTCTTTTATATTCTCAACTAATTTCTCTATTTCTTTAAGATGTTCATCTTTAATTACTCCATTAGTTAATTTAATAGAAAGCTTTTCAAGAGTAGAAAATATAAGGTGACTTTCTTTCAATTCCTTTTTACTCAAAATTTTAACTACACATCCTATATTCTTTTTATATTCTAAAAGTCCTTGGTCTTCCAGTAATCTTACAGCTTCTCTAACAGGTCCTCTGCTAATATCGTACTTTTTGGCAATATCCAGTTCCACTACCCTATCTCCAGGTTTTAATTCCCCTGTGATAATTCTCGTTCTGAGATATTCGATAATTTCTTCTTTTAAAGTTTTTCCGTTTTTCCTTTCCCTATTCACTTTTACACCTACCTTTTCTCTAGTATTATTTTTTCGGGAATATTTAATCAAAATATTTTTATTGCTAACAATTATATATTATATTAGTTTTTTTTTCAACAGTTATAAGGTTGGATGAGCAACAAGTAAAAAAAAATCATATAATTTTTGTTTTTACTAGTCAATAATACAGTTTATACTTTGTATTAAATCAAAATCCTTATTCTTTTTACCTATAAACTGCATACCAACAGGCATGTTGTTTTTATCCTTACCCATATTAATTGTTAATGCAGGATTTCCCGATATATTAAAAGGTAATGTAAATTTCATTTCCTTTTCTAAGCTAAAATCACTTGTTTCTTCACTTACAGGTACTCTCATTCCTAATGTAGGGGTGATTATCAAATCAACTTTCTTAAATATGTCTTCAAAATATCTTGATATATTTTCTTTTTGATCTAATCCTTTAATATAGTCTAGAGCTTTAATTGTTTTACCTTTTTTTATCATGTCTAATGTTTCTTTTCTGTAAAGATTTTTATCATTCTCTAAATTTTCATGAACATTACTCATTTCAGGAAAAAATATTCTTTCAAAGGTATCAATTATATAATTATTATCCGGGAGCAATACTTCAATCATATTAAATGTGTTTTTCTTTTTAATATTTATGATTAATCTTTCATATTCTTTCCTGATATCTTCATCAACATTATTTAGATCTTTTTCACCGAGTATTCCAATTCTCAAATCTTTATAACTACTTCTATCCAGATTTATCATTTCTTTAATTTTTCTATTTTTCAAAGATGATAATACAATTAATAAATCTTCCAAGTTCCTGGTAAAATATCCCGGATGATCCAGAGTTTTAGATAAAGGTAAAATACCTTTTTCACTTAAAAAATTTTTTGTTGGTTTTAAACCAATTACACCGCAATATGATCCAGGTATTCTAATAGAACCTCCTGTATCTGTTCCAAAAGCAAATAATCCTATGCCATCTCCTATTAATGCTGCTGAACCTCCGCTGGAACCCCCGGCTGTATATTCAGGGTTTATAGGGTTGTTTGTTCTCCCATAAAATTCATTTACATATCCTGCTGCAAATTCATTCATATTAGTTTTTCCCAGAAGTATTCCACCATTATTTTTAACTTTATTGTATATATTTGAATTTGTCTTAGAAATATATCCGGACATAGATGGAGATCCGCAGGTCATTTCTTTATCTTTTATCCCGTATAAATCTTTTATGCCGTAGGGTATTCCTAAAAGCAAGTTATCCTCTTTATAATTTCCTGTGCCAAATTTTTCTTCAGCTATTTTTGCTGTTTTAATGGCTTCTTCTTCATACAAATTAATAAACATATTTAAGTCTTTTTCTCTTTTGTCAATTTTTTTATAATTTTCTTTAATTACTTCAAGGGGTGAAATTTCTCTTTTTCTATATTTATCTGCTAATTCTTTAATATTTAATTTTAATATTTCATTCATATTAACACCTTTCATTATTTAAAAAAATAGTAGATGCTTTGAAAAGCATCTACTTCAATAGGGGGATTTTAAAACAATTCAGAAAATCTATCTTTTAATGTATTGTTAGTGTGTGGATTATCGTAAATTTCTTTAAAGTATCTATCCTTATCAATTTTTTTTGCCTTGCTAAATTGTTCTTCTATAATGTTTTTTCCATAATAATAACTTGGATAGCATATTCCATTTAATTTAGATGTGAAAAATTTGTAAGTATTTTCAGAATCTAATTCATTAATAAATGCTTTATCATTCATATAATTTAAAACTTCTTTTTTATTCATCTTACCACTATTGTAATAATAACTTGCATTTGTTTGTACTATTCTAAAAAATTCATTGTATCTCTTTGCAAGAATTATATTTTTTTGCTCTTTTTCATCAAAAATATCATTTTCATCCATTAAACCTATAAAGTCAATTGCATTCTCAGGAACACCTTCGAATATGGAATTATTTGGTTCATTTAGAGTATAATATGATGCTTCCATGGGAAATTTGTCATTTTTTAGAAGGTAATCCCATCTACTATAAAAAGCTTGATGCCCGGGATATGCTTCGTGGGATAAAACATGGAGAAAAATATATCTATTCCATTTTTTATCAATATTAAATGTTAAAGTTCCTTTATGGTTTCCTGTATATTTAGAAAAGCCGCTCCAAAATACATCTTGTATTGGGTTAACAGATTCAATACCTTCATTTTCAGTTAAATACAGTACTTTTTCTTTTGTTTTTTCTTTAAACTTATCCACATATTTTTCTGCATATTTTACAACTTCATCTTTGTTTAAGTAACCATCTTCTAACCAATTTTCAATTTTTTCTTTAAGATTACCTTTATATCCTAATTCTGTAGTAAGTTTATCAACACTTTCTCTTTTAGTTAAATATTTTTCTTCTTCTATTTCTTCGCAAGGAAGTTGTTCGATTTTCTCTAAAAGTACAGGATATTTTATGTCATCTCCAGACAAATATCTCAAG
>JBEPWV010000191.1:0-3382 GCA_041642175.1 Clostridia bacterium | reverse complement strand
AAGTCATCCACATGTAATTCAAGACTCTAAAATTTTAGAAATTGACAAAGAGAAAAAATTTATTGCCTATTCTATGGGAAATTTTATATCAAATCAAAGATACGAAACCTTAGCTCATGAATATCCCAACATTAATACATACTTCACAGAAGATGGTGTCGTGATAAATATAGAAATAGAAAAGGACTTTGAAACAAATAAAACCTATTTAAAAGAAGTAGATTATATACCTACCTGGGTAAATAGAGTTAAAGTAGATGGAAAATACGATTATGATATACTCCCTATAAAAAATTACTTAGCAAATAACGAAGTATCAGAAGCATTAAAGATTAGAATGGAAAATTCTTATAAAAGTACAATGGATAAAATGAACATAAATTTAAATTAACCTGGATGTGATACTATTGGATTACTTAAGAACAACACTATCAAACATTAGAATAGTAGATTTTATTGAAATAGCAATTGTTGCCTTTGCATATTACAAAGGTTATATGCTCATAAGAGAAACAAGAGCAAAACAACTGCTAAAAGGAATTATAATGATAGTCATTATAACTAGACTTTCAAGCTATCTAAAGTTCTATACTATAAGCTGGATTCTTACTAATACTCTTCAAGTAGGACTAATTGCAATTGTAATAGTATTTCAACCTGAATTAAGAAAAGCCTTGGAATATATAGGAAGAACAACATTCTTTTCTTTTAATTTTTTAGAAAGCACTGAAAAAACTACTGAAAAAATAATTGAAGAAATAATTAAAGCATGTGCTGCTCTGTCAAATCAAAGTATAGGAGCACTTATTGTATTTGAATTAAAAACAGGTCTTAATGAATATATAGAATCCGGCGTAAGGATAGATGGAGAGATCTCAAACAGTTTACTAATAAATATTTTTATACCAAATACTCCACTACATGACGGAGCTGTAATTATAAAAGATCATAAAATAAAGGCAGCAAGCTGTTTTTTACCTTTAACAGATAATTCAAGATTAAGTCAGGATGTAGGTACTAGACATAGAGCTGCAATAGGAATTACAGAAAAATCAGACAGTATAGCCGTAGTAATTTCTGAAGAAAAAGGATTTATATCTTATTCTTCAGACGGAAGGCTGTATCGAGATATAAATATAGAAGAACTTAGAGAACTACTCAAAGATATATATAAAACTGAAGAAAAAGGTGGATTAATAGAGAAATGGAGGCACAAAAATGATGAATAGTAAAGATAAAGCTATTATTATTGCAATTTGTTTTTTTGCCGCTTTAATTTCATGGTTTTATGTGGTAACAGAGATGAATCCTGAGACAACAGAAATTATTTCTGATGTCAGTATAGAAATAAGGAATGAAACAGCCCTAAGAGATAACGGGCTGGTTGTTGCAAATGTAGATACTAGTACAGTTGATGTAAGAATCAGAGGTTTAAGAAATGAAGTAATTAATATTGAAAATACGGACATTAATGCATTTATTGATGTAGTTGGATATAAAGAAGGCAGCAACAAAGTACCTGTAGAGATAAATGTGCCGGGGAATGTAACATTGATCGATTATAATCCAAAACAGATTTTATGTGAATTTGAAGCTGTTATTAACAAATCTGTTGATTTAGAGATTGATATTAATGGAAATGAAGCACCAGGATACTTTGCATTAAAACCAGAAAGCAGTGTAAATACAGTTATAGTTAGAGGTCCAAGAAGTGTTCTTAACTCAATAGAAAAAGCTTTCGTGTACTTAGATATAACAGAAGCTTCAGAAACTATTAACAAAAGAATTCCGATAAATATTTATAATGATAAAGGAATTGAGCTTAATTTGGAAACAAATCCTTCTATCGCAGAAATAACAGTGCCTATTTACCCTATAAAAGAAGTAGAAATAGATATACCGATTACTGGAGAAGTAATGGAAGGTTATGAAATTAAAAATATTAACATAGAGCCTAAAACAGTACTTATAGCCGGGAGAGAAGATATAATAAATGAAATTGAAAAAATTAGATGTGAAGCTATATCCGTAGAAGGAGCAGAAAACAACATATATTCACCAGCCCAATTTATAGAAGGGAATTATTACATTATTGAAAGCGTCAATCCAAGAATAGAAATAGAAATTGAAGAAATTGTGACAAAAGACTTAATCTTCAACGTAGATGACATAGAAATTATTAACATTCCTGAAGGACTCTCAACAGATAATATAGAAATGTCTAATGAATTTATTTTGGTTACAGTTGAAGGATTCAGTAGTGTTATAAATCAAATATCAAAAGAAGATGTGAATTTGATAGCTGATTTAACTGAAGGACTAGAAGGTCCAAACATTGTTTCTTTAGAATTAGAAACTGATATTGAAATTAGTAATTATGTAATGGATCCAACAGAAGTAACAATAAACTTAATAGAAAATGGAAATCAAGAAACTAATGAGGAAGAAATAGGACCTGATCAAGAAGATACAGAAAACCAGTAAATGTAGGTGTTGTAATGAGAAAAGAACTTGAAACCTTTTTAGCTTCGACAGAAGATGGAGTAATATCTATTGATGAAAACTGCAAAATAAAGTTAATCAATAAAAAAGCAGCGGAACTTATAGGTATAGATAGAAAAAAAGCTTTAAATAAAAACATTTATGAAATCGTTAAAGATACAAGACTACCCCATGTTTTAAAAACAGGAAAACATGAACTTGATTGGCAGCAGAAACTTGGTAAATATCAAATCATAACCAGTAGAATGCCTTTAAAAGATAAAGAAGGAAATATCATTGGTGCTATAGCTGTATTTCGAAATATTACTGATACAGTTAACCTAGATAAACAATTAAGCAATCTAAATGAGTATAAGAGTTTACTCCAAGCTGTTTTTTCAGCTGTACAAGATGCAATAAGTGTTGTTGATACTAAAGGTTATCATATAATGGTTAACCCGGCATACACAAAGGTTACGGGAATATCAGCTGAAGAAATAATGGGTAAGTATGCCAACTATGACCTAAAAGAAGGTGACAGCTTACACTTAAAGGTATTAAAGACAAAAAAACCTGTAAAAAACACAAAAATTGTAACGAAACCCAGTGGGAAGGTTGTAATTGCCCAAGCAGCACCTATTTTAGTTGAGAATAAGCTAAAAGGAAGTGTTGCGGTTTTACATGATATAACAGATATAAGAAATTTGACGGAAGAACTCTCAGAAGCACAAAAAAGAATAAGAGAACTTTCTGCTAAATATACCTTTAGTGATATAGTTGGTAGATGTAGAAATATAGTTGAAGCTAAAGAACAATTAATTAAAGCTGCTAATGTTCCTGCTACGGTTTTATTGAAAGGCGAAAGTGGAACGGGAAAAGAACTTTTTGCTCATGCAATTCA
>JBEPWV010000190.1:0-3388 GCA_041642175.1 Clostridia bacterium | reverse complement strand
CTCATATTATATTTTTATTTTTAAGATTCTTTCATAGGCTCAGATTGAAATCAACAAGACTGTCTTTTTAAACAAAGTTAGGATTTTAGACAAATAAGCAAAGCAAAAAGCCGAGGGAGGAAGTCCTCGGCTTCTATAGAGGGAGTTGAAAAGTTTCTAGTAATCCTTTTTATCTAGGAGATAAGTGGATTGCTCTATTTAGTGTGTCCATTGAAGCTTCAAGTATAGCCTCTGATAAGGTAGGGTGTGCGTGAATCATTTCTGCAAGCTTTTCTACTTTCATACCTTCTGTAATTGCTAAGACACCTTCATGAATAATATCTGATGCATGAGGTCCAACAATGTGAACTCCCAGCACTTCGTGAGTTTCTTTGTCAGCGAGAATTTTAACAAATCCATCTCCTTCGTTCATAGCTACAGCCTTACCATTTGCCATGAAGTTAAACTCACCTGTTATGTAATCTATACCCTCTTCCTTGAGCTGCTCTTCTGTTTTACCAGCCGATGCCAGCTGAGGATTCATGAAAACACAGTCGGGTACAGGCTTTTCAGTTTTCTTATCTCTTTCTCCCATAATTATTTCTACAGTTTCTATAGCCTGATGAGATGCGAGGTGAGCGAGCATTTTGCCTCCTATTACATCTCCTACGGCGTAAATATCTTTTAAATTAGTTTGGAATCTATCATCAACCTTGATTCCATTTTTATCATACTCTAGTCCAACTTTGTCAAGGTTTAGGCCTTCAGTCAAGGGAACTCTTCCTATAGCTACAAGCAGCATATCCCCTTTTATTTCTTTATCTCCTCTTTTACCTTCAGTGTGTACTATAAGCTCACCATCTTTTTCTTCTACCATTTTAAGATGGGATTTTGATACAAAGTTAATTCCTAATTTTTTAACTATTGGTTTAATTCTTTTTGAAATTTTGCTATCCATTCTTTTTACCAAATTGTTTGATATAATAGATATCTCAGAACCGAAAGCATTGAAAATATATGCAAATTCTAATCCTATAACCCCGCCACCTGCTATTACTAATCTTTTAGGCATTTCTTCAAGTTCTAGAAGCTGGTCGCTATCTATTACTTTTTCAAGGTTTATACCTTCTACATTAGGCATAAAAGGTTTAGAGCCTGTAGCTATAATAATGCTGTCACCGGTTACTTCAACAGTTTCACCATCATCCTTTTTAACTTCAAGAGTTTTCTCGTCTTTGAAAGAAGCCAGTCCCTTTATTACCTCGATATTGTTGTCTTTCATCAACTTTTCCGTACCTTCTCTAAGTTGAAACACTACTGAGTCTTTTCTTTCCATGATTTTTTTGAAGTTTACATTAAATGATGATATCTCTAAACCAAAGATTTCACCTTCTCTACCGTGGGTTATAACTTCGGCATTTTTATACATAGCCTTGGTAGGTATACATCCTTTGTTCATGCATACTCCACCTATGTATTCTTTTTCTATTATGGTAACGTCGGCTCCCAGCTGGGAAGCTCTAATAGCTCCTTCGTATCCAGCCGGTCCACCTCCGATAAATACTATTTTTTTGCTCATTCTTCCTCCCTTAATCCCACTTAACTTTAGGTTTTCTTGCTGCTTGTACTTCATCCAGTCTTCTTACTGGAGTTGTGATTGGCGCCTCTTCTAAAATCTTAGGATTTTCTTTAGCTTCTTCTTTGATTTTATTCATAATTTCTATAAAGTTGTCTAAAGTTTCTAAGGTTTCAGTATCTGTAGGTTCTACCATGATAGCTTCATCTATAATTAGTGGGAAATAAACTGTTGGAGGATGTACTCCGTAGTCTAATAATCTTTTTGCTATATCTAAAGTGTGAACATCTGAATCCTTAATGCCGCTTAGTACGAATTCGTGCTTACAAACCTGGTCAATTGGAAGTTTATATTCTTTTTTAAGCTGACTTTGAAGGTAGTTAGCATTAAGTACTGCAGTCTCACTAGCTTCTCTAAGTCCAGTAGCTCCCATTGTAAGTATGTATGTATAAGCTCTTAAAAGAACTCCAAAGTTTCCGTAGAAGCCCATAAGTCTACCTATTGATGATGGTTTATCATAGTCTAAGTAGTACTTATCATCTTTCTTGGCTACTACCGGTACCGGTAAATATTTAACAAGGTCTTTTCTTACTCCTACGGGACCAGCCCCTGGACCTCCACCACCATGTGGCGTAGAAAATGTTTTGTGTAAGTTAAGGTGTACTATGTCAAATCCCATATCTCCAGGACGGGTTTTACCCATAATAGCGTTCAAATTTGCTCCGTCGTAGTAAACTAATCCTCCTGCTTCATGAACTAATTTGGATATTTCGCAAATGTTTCTTTCAAATAGTCCTAATGTAGATGGGTTTGTAAGCATAAGTCCAGCTACTTCATCACTAAGAGCATCTTTTAATTCATCTAGATCTATGGACCCATCTTTTCTAGATTTGATTTCTATAATATCATATCCTACTGCTGTTGCACTTGCAGGGTTTGTCCCGTGAGCTGAATCCGGAACTATGATTTTAGTTCTTTTAGTGTCATTTCTCTCTTCATGATATTTTTTGATTATCATTAAACCTGTAAGTTCACCGTGAGCTCCCGCTGCAGGTTGAAGTGTATATGCCGCATTTCCGGTAATTTCACATAATTTCTCCTGAAGTTCGTACATTAATTGTAATGAACCCTGCACAGTATCTTGTGACTGTCTTGGATGAATGTTGGCAAAGTTTGGAAGTCTTGCCATATCTTCGTTGATTTTTGGGTTGTATTTCATGGTACAAGAACCTAAAGGATAAAATCCTGTGTCTACTCCGTAGTTTTTATTTGATAAGTTTGTATAGTGTCTCATTACTTCTACTTCATATACTTCAGGAAGCTTAGGGTCTTCTTTTCTAAGTACATTTTTTGGTATATATTTTTCAGGATCTACTGTTTCTACGTCGTTTTTAGGAATAGAATATGCTTTTCTGCCTTCTTTTGACAATTCTATAATCAATTTATTATAATCTCTCATTACTCTACTCCTTTCAGTATTTCTACTAATTTGTCAATTTCATCTTTTGTTCTCTTTTCTGTAATACTGAACATAAGGTGATTTTTCATATCAGGGTTAATCTTACCTAAATCTAAAGGTCCGATTATTCCATTTTCAAAAAGTACCTTGTTTATTTTTTCAGTATCTGCCTTACTTTTTACGACAAATTCTTTAAAGAAAGGTTTGTCGAAAGCTTTCTCGAATTTGTCAGTTTCTAGAAGTTTTTTATATGCATATGATGCTTTGCTTACACATTGATTGCCAACTTCTTTCATCCCTGATATTCCCATAGTAGATAGGTAAACTGTATTCATAAGAGCGAATAAGCTCTGGTTTGAACATATATTTGAGTT
>JBEPWV010000189.1:0-3408 GCA_041642175.1 Clostridia bacterium | reverse complement strand
AGGCCTTCCTACACCGTTGAAGACTGCAAATAAGGACATAAAGAAAGCAACATTTACCGAATTGATTCCTATTAAATGTGTTCCGATCTTACTTGTAAGTCCTATCAAGGTTAAACCAATCATTGTGCCTATAGTAAAGTTTATATAAAGACCTTTAAAACTTTGTGTTTTTATCATATCCACTGTTTTAATATCTATTTCGTATTCGTCTCTTTTTCTCTTCGTTTCTCTCATTCTCTTAGAATTTATTTTTTTAGAAGGAAATTTAAAAACTAAACTTAGTATAGGTATAGCTACTCCAAAAAAAACTCCCAATATCAAGAAAGTGCTTTCTACTCCATGTTTTTCAATCAATATTCTAGCAACGGGTGCTGTTATAAAGGGAGATAGTCCAAATCCTAAAAGAACCAATCCTACAGCAAAACCTTTTATTTTTGGGAACCACTTAGCAACCACCTGCATAGGTACGCCGTATATGATACCTACCCCTGATCCAATTATTACACCGTAAGTGATAGTCAGAACAAATATATTCGATGCCATTGATGAAAAAATCCAACCAATAGAAATTACTAATCCTCCTATAGATATAACCTTTCTAGGTTTCATTTGATTTAATACTCTCCCTGAAAAAAACATAAAAAGAGCATAGAATGCCAAAGATATCATGTATGGCAATCCACTTAAAGTCGTTCCTATATTGTACATTTCTTCTATAGGTTCTCTAAATACACCATATGAATAGACTGTCCCAAGGAACATCATTATGATTAAGCCTGTGAAAACATAAATCCATCTTCTATAATTATTTTTCTCTGTATTCATTTTAATCCCTACTTATAAATATTTTGTAAATAAAAATAAGCAAACTTAATAAAACAAAAGAAACGTATTAGCCTGCTTATTTATTATTATAAATAGTCTATATTAAAGGTGTTTTCAAGTCAAGAATTTAGATTTTAAAATCCTGATTCATTATATTTTTTTTATTTAACAAATTTTCTCTTTAAATTATTTTAAAAAAAGATGAAAGGAACTTTTCTGTCCTTCCATCTCTTATAATCTTAATCTATTTTTCTATTCAATATTTCTACAGCTCTTTGCAGCTGATTGTCTTCATCATAGTATTCCATACCATATAGGCCTTCTTCTAAGGATTTTTCATTTAACTCTATTTTAACATCCGGTTCTATTCCAATATCATGAATGTTTATGTTATTAGGTGTAAAGTATTCTGATACCGTTAATTTGAATCCTGAGCCGTCTTCTAAAGGTATAATTCTTTGTACGATACCTTTTCCAAAACTCTTATTTCCTACTAATATTCCTCTTTCTGTATCTTTAATTGCACCAGCAAGTATTTCAGAAGCACTTGCAGAACCTTCATTAATCAACACTACTAAAGGCATATCTACCTTCGACTTATCAGAGTTATAATATTCTCTTTCTCCATCTTTAGTTTGAGTATATGTTATCACAGTTTTACCCAGTAATTCGTCAGCTATTTCAACTACTGAATCTAAGAGTCCTCCCGGGTTAAATCTTAAATCAAGTACCAATCCTTTTACTTCTTTTTCTTCAGTTAATTCTGCTAATGCTTTTTTAAAATCTTCAGCAGTGGGGTCATCAAAGGTAGTAATTCTTATGTATCCAATATCATCCTCTAATTCTCCATACTTAACAGTTTGAATCTTAATGTTCGCTCTTTCTATAGTCAAGTCAAAAACATTAAGCTCACCAGAAGGTTTTTCTCTTTCTACAGTTATTGTAACTTCTGTTCCCGGTTTCCCTTTCATTACCTTTACTGCATCAGACATTTCTTCCCCAGTATACTCTACACCATTTACCTTAACGATTTTATCTCCTGTCTTAATTCCTGCTTTTTCAGCTGGGGTATCTTCAATAGGTGATATAACTACAATTTTATTGTCCTCGCTTATTGATACATATATTCCAATACCGCTATATTCTCCAGATGTTTGTTCTATTAAGCTGTTCATTGCTTCAATGTCTAAATATTCTGAATAGGGATCATCTAAGGTTTCCATCATACCCTTTATGCTTCCATCTAGAAGATTTCCTTCTACATCATACAAAAAATTTTCTTCTATATATTTTTCAACATATTCATTCTTACTGTATTTATTATTTAATTCTACAAATTCATTATATTTATCAGTTGAAATTATTACTCTTTCATCAATTCTGAGTCCAATATAACTTGTCCCTACAACTGTTAATGCAATAGTTAATATTACAGCTACTGCTGTAATTACAAATGCTTTTCTTTTTGAAATCATTTCTTCACTCCTTGTTCTTTTTCTGCTTTTTCCATTATATCACAAAAATATAATTTATAAACATTAAGTTCATATACTCGGTAAATTTGCAAATTTTATTAATTAGGTGATATAATTCATGAATTGTAATAATTATTTTAAATATTTCTTGAGGAGATTGTACATGAAGAATCATAAAGGTTATATGTTTTCATTGTTATTCTATTTAATAGCTTCATTCGGAGTAAGTCTAACTATAAAAGCAGGTATAGGAGTGAGTGCTGTTAATTCTACCATTGTTGCATTATCGGAAGTATTGAGCTATAAAGTTGGAACAGTAATGATTGCTATAAATTTACTTTTTTTAGTTGGATATATTTTTTTAACAAAATTTAAATATCCTATTAAATATATTCTTCAGGGAACATTTTTTCTTTTTTTTGGGTCTTTTGTAAATTTATATCTCTATCAAATACTTATACATGTTGAAGCTCCTTCTTATTTTTTGAGACTTTTGCTTTTAGTATCAGGAATAATAATAACAGGATTATCTGTTGGTATGGTAGTTCACTATAATTTAATTACTTTTCCGATAGAAAGTTTCTGCATGGAATTAGAAAACTTGACAAATAGAAAATTTGCTTTTTATAGATATAGTGTTGATATTTTATCTGCAATAACTTCAATTTCACTATCATTTTCATTCAATTTACCTTTGTTTTTAAGAGAAGGTACTGTCTTAAGTGTTATATTGTTAACAGCATCTATGAGTTTTTCAAAGAGTAAAATGGAAAAATCTTTTAATAAGATATAAACTAAGACCCATAGTATCACCCATACGTCTTAACTTTCATTCTAATCTTTATAAGCCTTTTTAAATATTTCAAAATATTGTTCTTTATTTATTGCTCTTGGATTACTAGGAGTTGATCCATTCTTTTCAGACATTTCTGATAACTTTTCAAAGTCATCTGGATTTATATTTAAAGATTTAAAATCTGGTAATCCTATTGCTTTTGAAAGTTTTTTTATTTTTTCTATTCCTTTATTTGCTACTTCTAGATTATCTTCCCCTTCTATACCCATCTCTCTTGCAATACTTGCATACTTGTCAGTAGTTTCCGGTAAA
>JBEPWV010000188.1:951-3410 GCA_041642175.1 Clostridia bacterium | reverse complement strand
AAAGGTGTGGAAATTGGAGAGGGGTTCAAATGTGCAGACAAGAAAGGTTCTTCAATTCATGATGAAATTTTTTATGAAAACAAATTTTATAGAAGAACAAATCATGCAGGAGGTATAGAAGGTGGTATTACAAATGGTGAAGAGATAGTAATAAAAGCTGCAATTAAGCCTATACCTACTTTGATGAAACCTTTAAATACAGTAGATCTTAAAACAAAAGAAAAAAAAGAAGCGAGCAAAGAAAGATCTGATGTTTGTGCTGTTCCTGCAGCAGGAGTAGTACTTGAGAATATAGCTGCATGGGTAATAGCTGATGAATTTTTGAAAAAATTTGGTGGAGATTCTTTAGAAGAAATTAAGGAAAATTTCAATAATTACTTATCCTATATTGAAAACCTGTAAAAGGAGTTTTAAATGGAAATTAATAAATTAACTAATTCTTTAAAAGGAGAAATAAGAGTACCTGGAGATAAGTCAATATCCCATAGAAGTGTTATTTTAGGATCGATTTCTGAAGGGAAAACTAATATAAAAAACTTCTTGATGGGAGAAGATTGTTTAGATACTATAAAATGTTTTAGAAAATTAGGTGTAAATATAGAAATTAAAGGTAGTGAAGTTGATATAGAAGGGGTAGGCATTAGAGGGTTAAAAAAATCAAAGGAACCTTTATATGCTGGAAATTCAGGTACTACCATAAGATTGTTAACTGGACTACTGGCAGGACAAAATTTTAAAACTACTATTTTAGGAGATGATTCACTGTCTAAACGACCTATGGATAGAATCACCAAACCACTTTCATTGATGGGGGCGGATATAACATGTAATGGTGATATTTATCCTCCTATTGTAATTAATCCCGTAGACAAACTTACAGGATTAAAATATAAACAGATTAAAGCAAGTGCCCAGGTAAAATCTTCAATTCTACTAGCAGGGCTATATACAAAGGAAGATATTTTAATTATACAACCTGAACTTTCAAGAGATCACACAGAACGAATGATGAAATATTTTGGTATAGATATTAAAGTTGAAGGTAAAAAAGTTTACATGAGTGGAAAAAGGGAAAAACTTGAAGGCAGAAAAATATTTGTGCCTGGAGATATATCTTCAGCAGCTTTTTACATTGTAGCAGCTTCAATAATTAAGGATTCTCATATAATTATTAAAGATGTCGGATTAAATGCTACTAGAACGGGTATAATAGATGTAATGATGAATATGGGAGGAAACATTGAAATCCACAACAAAAGAACTATAAACGAAGAAGAAGTAGGGGATATAGAAATAAAGTACTCCCAGTTAAAAGCCGTAGAGATAAATGGAGATATTATACCACGTATAATAGATGAAATTCCTATAATAGCCTTAGCAGCAAATTTCGCCGAAGGTAGCACCGTCATAAAAAATGCAGAAGAGCTAAAAGTAAAAGAAACTAATAGAATAGACGCAGTGTGTTGTGAATTGAATAAAATGGGATCTAATATTACTCCTACAGAAGATGGTATGGTAATTAATGGAGGAAAAAACTTAGTAGGTACTTCAGTTAGCAGCAGAGGAGATCATAGAATTGCAATGATGTTGGCAGTGGCAGGATATATGGCTGAAGGAAAAACCTACATTAATAACTTTGATTCGGTAAATGTATCAAATCCTAATTTCATAGGAATATTTAATAGTTTACGCCATATATAAGTTGAAAAAATATAATATTTTATATATAATTTTAGTGTTAAAAAATACAGGAGGGTTGTTATGAAAAATAAATTACCAATAGCATTATCAAATAGACACGTACATTTAAGCCAAGAGGATATTGAAAAACTTTTCGGAGAAGGATACGAATTAACTCCAATTAAAGATTTATCTCAGCCAGGTCAATTTGCATGTGAAGAAAAGGTAGACTTAGTTGGACCAAAGAGAACTATCAAAGGGGTAAGAGTTTTAGGACCGGCAAGAAGTCAATCACAAGTAGAAGTGTCATTAAGTGATGGGTTTACTTTAGGAGTAGAAGTACCGGTAAAAGGCTCAGGAAGTTTAGAAGGAACTCCAAAAGTAACCCTAAAAGGTCCAAAAGGTGAAGTAGAATTAAAAGAAGGTCTTATAGCAGCAGCTAGACATATTCATATGAGCGTTGAAGATGCTAAAGAATTTGGAGTAAAAGATAAACAAATAGTAAAAATAAAGACATATGGACCAAGAAGCTTAATATTTGAAAATGTACTTGTTAGAGTGAGAGAAGATTTTGCTTTAGAGATGCATGTTGACGTAGAAGAAGGTAACGCAGCAGGAGTAAAAAATTGTGATGAAGTAGAAATGATGAGGTAGTGAAAAAAATGGATAAATTATCTAAATATATTGACCATACTATATTAAAACCAGAAGCAACTAAGGAAGATATAGAAAAAATCTGTGAAGAAGCTAAAGAATATGGATTTAAAGCTATATACAAA
>JBEPWV010000188.1:0-941 GCA_041642175.1 Clostridia bacterium | reverse complement strand
TGCATTAATCCAGTATATGTAAAATATGCTGCAGAAATCCTTGAAAATACAGAGGTTTTAATAGCGACAGTTGTAGGATTTCCATTAGGAAATAATAAAACGAAAGTAAAAGAACTAGAAGCATCCATTGCAGTAGAAGAAGGTGCTGATGAAATAGATATGGTTATAAATATTTCAGCACTAAAAAATAAAGAGTATGAGTTGGTAAAAAGTGATATTCAAGCTGTGGTAAAAGCTTCAAAGTCAAAAGAAGTAAAAGTTATCATAGAAACTTGTTTACTTACAAAAGAAGAAATCATCAAAGCATCAGAAATTATTGTAGAAGCTGGAGCCGACTTTGTAAAAACATCCACAGGCTTTAGTACAGGTGGAGCAGAAGAAGAAGATATCAAACTTATAAAATCAGTAGTTAAAGATAAAGCTAAAATAAAAGCTTCTGGAGGTATAAGAAGCAAAGAGAAAGCAGTAAAAATGATAGAAGCAGGAGCTGATAGAATTGGAGCCAGCTCATCTATTAAGATAGTAGAAGGATAATCATAATAGCAGAGTTTAAACACTCTGCTTTTTTTTGGAATTTTTACACAAGATGTGTTCAATAAATAAACACTTGTAATTCCAATTAAGACATTATATGATATTAATCAGTGAATAAACTGGAGGAACATTATGGATATAAAATACAAAAGCACAAGAGATGAGGATGTAAATATTAATGCTTCAGATGCAATACTTAAAGGTTTGTCTGATGATGGAGGCTTATTTGTTCCTAGAAATTTAGAAGATATCAAAATTGATATTGATAAAATGAAGGATTTAAATTATAAAGAATTAGCAATTGAAATTCTTTCAATATTTTTTTCGGATTTTTCCGGAGATGAAATAAAATATTCCGTCGATAATGCATATGATAAAAAGTTTGATACAATAGAAATAGTTCCAAT
>JBEPWV010000187.1:0-3412 GCA_041642175.1 Clostridia bacterium | reverse complement strand
CAACATACCATGTGCCTAAAATTATTACCCATGTAGCAATAGTCAGTCTCTTGTCAGTTCTTTTATCTTTTATCTCTATACCGGATACATCTTTTTTATTATCCTTTTTTTCTTCAAGAGCACTTTTTTTATTATTCATAAGTGCCTCCTTTAGTTAATAATTGTGTTACCGTCAACTTATTATATATAAAATAATATTGTCATGCAATAAGCTAAATCTAAGATTATTATAACAAGGCCATCAAGAATCACCTGATGGCCAAGTTATTTTCATTATTATAAATTATTCTAATAAATATTAGCAGAAATTATATTCTGTTACTATTTTATCTCTTCCAGTTACTTGATCTAAAAAATATTCATGGCTACATATACCTAGGTATGATCCCGATATATTCCACAGATTGTCATAACCCATATTTCCTAATGCTCGTACTGCATTGTAGCTTCTTTGGGCTGATCTACAGTGCATATATACAGGCTTATCTTTAGGTATTTCATCTAATCTATCTCTTAATTCACTTAAAGGTATATTAACAGCGTTTACTAGATGTCCTTCTTCAAATTCATCTTTTTCTCTTACATCTACTATGAAAGCATTATTCTCTACAAGCTCTCTTACCTCAGTTACTCTTACCTGCTTGAATTCTCCGTAAAGAAGATTCAACGCAACTAATGCTGTGTGGTTAACAATATCTTTAGCTGTACCAAATGGTGGAGCATATGTTAATTCTAATTCTTTAAGATCTTCTAAAGTTCCATTCATTGTAATCATAGTAGCTATAACATCAATTCTTTTGTCTACATTTCCTTTTCCTATTGCTTGAGCTCCTAATATTTTACCTGTTGGATATTCATATACAAGTTTAAAGTGCATTGGGTTACAATTTGGCATTAGTCCTACTTTATCTCCAGGTATAGTATAAGCTATATCATAAGAAATTCCTGCAGCCTTTGCTTGTTTTTCATTAAGTCCCGTTGAAGCTCCACCAAGTTCAAATACTTTAACTACTGAAGAACCTATTACACCGTTGTTGTTGTGTGGTCTTCCATACATGTGATCAGCTGCTGCTCTAGCCTGTCTTTGAGCCGGTCCAGCTAAAGCTAATCTACATGGTGAACTTGTAATTTTATTGTATACTTCTATTGCATCTCCTACTGCATAGATGTTTTTATCATTTGTTAAATAGTTATGGTCAACTTTTATTCCTCTTGTTTCTCCTATTTCTAAACCAGCTTCTAAAGCTAAGTTAGTTTCAGGAGTTACGCCTATAGCCATAATAACTATTTCTGCATCTATTTTTTTACCTGATTGAAGTTCTACATAATCTTCTGCGATTTTTTGTACTCCGTCGCTTAGTACAAGATTAACGCCATTATCATACATTTCTTTTTGTATTATTTGAACCATGTCTTTATCAAAGGGACTCATAATTTGATCTAAAGCTTCTACTAAAGTTACATTTTTACCGTCCATTTTAAAGTTTTCAGCTATTTCTACTCCTATGAAACCCCCACCAACTACTACTACATCTTTAACATTGTTGTCATCTGCATAACCTTTTATTTTTTCAATATCTACTACATTCCAAACAGAAAATACATTATCATTTGTAATCCCTTCGATACTTCTTGGCATAATAGGTGCAGCACCTGGAGAAAGTACCAACTTGTCGTAGGATTCTTCATACTCTTCACCAGTTTGAAGATTCTTAACAACTACTTTCTTTTCTTCTCTCTTTATTTCTGTAACTTCATTGTATACTCTAGCTTCTATGTTGTACTGACTTGCAAATTTATCAGGACACATTAGTACCAAATCATCAGACTTCTCTACTTCTCCACTAAGATGATATGGTAAACAACAGTTAGAAAAAGAAACATGAGGTCCTCTTTCAAACATTATAACTTCTGCTGATTCATCTAATCTTCTTACTCTTGCAGCAACTGAAGCTCCACCTGCAACCCCACCTACAATTAATATTTTTTTACTCATATAAATATCCTCCTATTTATTTTATAAGTTACTTTAACTTAATTTTAACAAATTAACTATAAACTTTTTTACTAAATTTAGAACCAATTACACCACCTGCTACCATTGCAGCTAAAAATAACCATCCTGATAGCGAGAAGTTTGCTATCGGTGTATAAAGTGCTCCTACATTACATCCATTTGCGAATCTCGTACCAAGACCCATTGTTATACCACCTAATGCAAATAACATCATTTCTTTAGGTTTAAAATTAATTTCTGATGTGAATGTTTCTTTAAAAATTCCTCCTGTAAGTAAGTATATTGAAGTTCCCAAGAAAATACCGAAATTCTGTACAGATATTTGATGCTGAAAAAAAGGTGTTTCAAAAATTGATGCTGACATTTTTGTGTATTCTGAAATAGCTTCTGATGAAATTCCAAATGCCATTAATATCTTTCCAAACCAGATACCATAAGGCTGAGATGCTCCCCATCCTGATCCTGTAACTCCCATAAGCACTAAAAACAATAAACTTATAACAACAACACCTTGCTTCATTGTCCAAGGATTAGCGAATAAATAATCGTATGATTCTTCACTAAATATTTTGAAGTTTTTTGAGTCAATTGGTGCAACTGAGTCCTGCATTTTCTCAGCCGGCACTCCTTTGTAAGTGTTACAATCCTTACATTTCTTTTCATATAAGTATGATAACCCTACTACAATTAAACAAAATACTCCTAATAGAATTAATGCTCCTAGATAACCTTCAAGACCATCGCCTTTAAACCAGTCCGGTAGAAAAACACCTTTTTGAAATTGCTCTCCAATCGGTGAAGTTATCCAAGAATCATTTACCCAACTAGCTGTCATTTGAACAGGGAATCCTAAGAACACTCCCATCATAAAGAAAAACAAAGTAATGTAAGCTCTTGGAAATCCTGCAGTAAGATCTGTAAGTACTCCTGATGCACAGCAGGCAGAAAAAGTCATTCCAAATCCAAAGAATATTCCACCAACTATTACTCCTAAATTCAGCGGTCTAATCCATAGTCCAAAGGTAGTTGGGTCTTTTCCAAATAAAAGACCAGCTGTCAATACAGCTGAAATAAAAAACATAAACATCAAGGTTCTCATTAATTTTGTAGAACCAGTATTTATAGCTCTGTTAACGCTTCCAGCGAATCCAGCAAAAGATCTAGTAAGAGCATAACCAAGTCCTGCTCCAATAACAAGTCTGAAGAATAACATTTCAGATTGAAGCTGAGACTTTCCTAATATTAAAACTAAAATGATGATAATAAACCCTAAAATATTTTCCAGTTTCTTCATATTTTTACTTCCTCCAAATTGATAGTTTTTTTGTGAATTTATACTCATAACTCCTATATCATAAATATAATAGCTATTAAGGAAAAATTGTCGATTTTTTA
>JBEPWV010000186.1:0-3414 GCA_041642175.1 Clostridia bacterium | reverse complement strand
AATAATCTTTAAGAACTAAGTTTACAAAAAAAAATAAATATGTTAAAATACAATAGTAATTTTAGCATTTGCTATGTTTATCGAGTCCTCAACGATTTGCAAAGTGAATGGTGAATAAATAAAAAAATGGAGGTAATGAAATGACTTTAGCAAAAGAAACGAAATCAGAAATTATTAACGAGTATAAAATTAATGAAGGTGATACAGGATCACCGGAGGTTCAAATAGCTATATTAACATTTAGAATAAATAGCTTAACTGAACATCTAAAAGACAACAAAAAAGATCATCACTCAAGAAGAGGATTATTAAGAATGGTAGGTAAAAGAAGAGGTTTGTTGAAATATTTAAAGAACAAAGATATCGAAAGATACAGGACATTAATTGAAAAACTTGGATTGAGAAGATAAATAGAGCGGCTTAGACCGCTCTCTTGTTTATAAAAGAGGAGGAAGAAATGGAAAAAATTTACAAACACAATCTAGCTGGTAAAGAGCTAGAAGTAACATTCGGTAAATTAGCAGAGCAAGCTAATGGATCTTGTTTAGTGAAATACGGGGATACTATGGTTCTTGTTACAGCTACAATGTCCAGTAAACCAAGAGAAGGAATGAGCTTCTTTCCCTTAAGTGTAGATTACGAGGAAAAGCTGTACTCAGTTGGAAAAATACCTGGAGGATTTATCAAAAGAGAAGGTCGTCCTAGCGAAAAAGCGATACTAACATCAAGATTAATTGATAGACCTTTGAGACCCCTGTTTAATGACGGTATAAGACATGATGTCCAAATAATAGTAACAGTTTTATCTGTAGAACAAGATTATTCTCCAGAAATAGCAGGAATGATAGGTTCTTCACTGGCACTAACGGTTTCCGATATTCCTTTTAACGGACCTACAGGAGCAGTTTCAGTTGGATATGTTGATGGAGATTATGTTATCAATCCTACAGTAGAACAAAAGGAACAATCATCTTTAGACTTAACTGTTGCTGGAACTGAAGAAGCTGTAATGATGGTAGAAGCAGGAGGAGAAGAAGTAAGTGAAGATGTTATGCTTGATGGAATTTTATTTGCTCACGAAGAAATTAAAAATATATGTAGATTCATCAAAGACATAAGAGAAGAAATAGGAAAAGAAAAAACCGAATTGCAATATTTTCTACCAGATGAAGATATAAAAAAAGAAATAGTAGAAGAGTATTCAAATAAATATTCTGAAGCCAACGAAATTGAAGATGCTGATGAAAGAAGTGAAAAATTCGGAGAAATAGAAGAAGAAATAACTGAAAAATATATAGAAAAATACCCTGATAATGGCAAAGATATTGAAGACAGCATATATTCCATGAAAAAAGAATTTGTTAGAAAAAATATATTAGAAAAAAGTATAAGGCCGGACAATAGAAAAACAGATGAAATTCGAAAAATTACCTGTGAAACAAGTCTATTGCCTAGAGCTCATGGATCAGGTTTATTTACAAGAGGAAAAACTCAAGTAATGACTATTGCAACTTTAGGAGTTACTAGAGACGAACAAATAATCGATGGTATTACTGACGAAGAAAACAAAAGATATATGCATCACTACAATTTTCCTAACTTTAGTGTAGGTGAAACTGGACCAATGAGAGGCCCTGGAAGAAGAGAAATTGGACATGGAGCCTTAGCTGAAAAAGCTCTTAAACCTATGATTCCTTCAAAAGAAGAATTCCCTTATACTATAAGGTTGGTATCAGAAGTTCTTAGTTCAAATGGTTCAACTTCTCAAGCAAGTGTTTGCGGCAGTTCTATGTCCTTAATGGATGCAGGAGTACCTATCAAGAAGCCGGTGGCAGGTATTGCTATGGGACTTATGAAAGAAGGAGAAAATGTTAAAGTCCTTACCGATATACAAGGGCTAGAAGATTTTCTAGGAGACATGGACTTTAAAGTAGCTGGAACAAAAGATGGAATAACTGCAGTTCAAATGGATATAAAAATTGATGGAATTAATAAGTCTATACTTAAACAAGCATTAGAACAAGCAAGAACTGGACGTTTATTTATATTAGATAAAATGAATGCTTGCATAGATAAACCGAGAGAAGAATTATCCGGTTATGCACCAAAACTTATTAGAATGCAGATTGATCCTGGTAAAATAAAGGATGTTATTGGATCAGGCGGAAAGACTATCAATAGAATAATAGATGAAGCTAACGTTAAGATTGATATAGAAGATGACGGTACAGTAATCATTGCAGCAGAAAACCAAGCTGATGGTGAAAAAGCTAAGGGTATGATTGAAAGAATAATTAAAGACGTTGAAATAGGAGATATATACTTAGGTAAGGTAGTCAGAATAAAACCTTTTGGAGCATTTGTTGAAGTAACAGATGGAAAAGACGGTTTACTTCATATATCAAAAATTTCTGATAAAAGAATCAAAAAAGTTGAAGATGTTCTTAGTGAAGGCGATGATGTACTAGTTAAGGTTATTGGAATAGATGATCAAGGTAGAATTAGCCTTTCAAGACAGGCAGCTATTGAAGAAAAGGAAAAGTCAAAAGTAGATGATGATGAATAATTCACTTAAACTAGGAGGCATATATGATTCATAGTTTTAAGCTGGATAACGGATTAAGAGTTGTTTTTGAAAAAATTGATTATGTAAAGTCGGTATCTATAGGTTTATGGATAGGTGCTGGCTCTACCTATGAAAATGATGAAAACAATGGAGTTTCCCACTTCATAGAACATATGATGTTTAAAGGTACAAAAAACAGAACAGCAAGTCAAATAGCAGAAGAAATAGATAGTATAGGTGGACAGATTAATGCTTTTACCAGTAAAGAATCTACATGTTTCTATTCCAAAGTAACTGCTGAAAAATTCGATGTTTCTATGAATATATTAGCAGATATGATTTTCAATTCAACAATATCGGAAGACTCAATTGTAAAAGAAAAAAAGGTTATAGAAGAAGAAATAAAGATGTATGATGATTCTCCTGAGGAATATGCACATGACCTTCTATCAAAGATTGCTTTTGAAAAAAAACCGTTGTCTATGCCTATATTAGGATTAAAAGACACACTAAAAAATATTGACCGAAGTGTTATATTAGAGTACATGGATAAAAGATATACAGGACCTAATACGGTAATATCAATAGTAGGTAATGTAGAGCCTAACTTAGTTGAAACAACTGTTAAAAAATACTTTAATGGATTTTCAAGGAAAAACAGCTTTAAAGATAGAGAGATTAAGTATGAGTTCTCAAGAAAAATAAAAGGTGTTAACAAAGATATAGAACAATTGCATTTTTGCTTAGGAACTGAAGGATTTGAAAGAGATAATAAAAATTACTATACTTTAAATATTTTAAATAATATATTAGGTGGAAGCATGAGTTCAAGACTCTTTCAAAACATT
>JBEPWV010000185.1:0-3421 GCA_041642175.1 Clostridia bacterium | reverse complement strand
GCTTTTTCGCTTATTCTGTACTTCTATAAATCCCTCCTAAGGCGCCTTCATTTAATAACTTTATCTTAACATTCTTTCTAGATTTTCTGTTATTTAGCAAATTAATTAATATAAATTTAATTGAATTAATTTTATATTAAATATATTTAAATACTGAATTAACCCATTATATTAAATCATTTTAAAATATATAATATTAATGTATAATAGAAACAATATAAAAAACTGTAAAAATAGAGAGGTATATATGAACTTCCACAGCCTTAAATTTAAAATCCCAGCCTTTTTTGGAATATATTTGAGTATAATTTTAATTATTGGAATACTGCTTATTGTTGATAATGTACAGGAAAATGCTCTCGAAGAAAAGCTATCAAAAAATTTGGCAATATCTGAACTGGTAAGTAAAAAAATAAACGTATATCTAAATGCATCTCTTAACGATTTAAAGACTGCAGTAAAATATGTTTCAGAGAAACCTGAAGATGAGGATTACATTTACTATGAAATAAATAGATTATATGATAACTACGATTATTTTGACTTAGTGTTTTTTACCAGCACTGAGGGTAGAATGATGTATTCTAAGCCATATAATCCCGTAGCTATAGAAGAAAGAACTTATACAGATAGAGATTATTATCAACACATAATGAAATATCAAGAACCCTATATAAGCAGTCTCTATATAAGTAGAGTTTTAGGAAAACCTCACTTTGTGGTGGCAGCTCCAGTCCAAGATGAAAACAATCTATACGGATTGATGGCAGGAGGTATACCTTTATATGAAATGAAAAAGGTTATAATTGATTCAGATGTACAGTTTAATGGTGGAATTTGGGTAGTAGATAGCTTTGGCTCATTAATAGTTAATCCCTATGAAAATTTAAAAGATGATGAAATTGCTAAAATGGATAATAATAAAATTAAGATTGATGGAATAGAATACGACTTATATTATGTATTAGAAAATAAAATAGATGGTAACGGATTATTAGAAAGAAATGGAAAAACCTACTATGTTTCCATCGAATTTGTTGAAGATGCTCATCTAGCAGTATTAGTAGAGCAAGAAGAAGAAGTTCTAGTTGGAGAAGCTTTTCAAGTGGTTAGCGACTTAAAAGGAGTTGCTGCAGTTATAATCGGAATAGGAATAATAATTGGATTAATATTATCCATAGGCATTACAAAACCAATACAAGAACTTGTTTATTTAGTTAGAAAGTGGTCGGAAGGGGAAAATGAGTTTGAGAAAGTCGAAGTTAATTCCAAGAGTGAAATTGGAGAATTAACTAATACCTTTAAGGACATAACCAAAGACCTAGATGAAAAAGTAGATGAACTTGAAAAATCTATTAAAAGGGAAAATGAAATTCAACAGTACTTAAATAATATATTAATGAGTGCCGGCAGCGGTATAATAGTTGTTGACTCCAAAGATAAAATAGTTATCTTTAACAAAGAAGCAGAAAAAATTAGCGGTTACAATGGAAGTGATTTTTTAATAAAAAATTATAGAGAATTTGGAGACAGTATCCACTGTGAATTCAGCAAATATATAGAAGACTTAAAAAAAGAAAATAAGAAAACCGTTGAGAAGGAAGTAATCCTTATTAACAAAGATAAAGAAAATATACCCTGTAGAATCATATGTTCTGCTATAAAGGATTATGAAGAAAATATTAGAGGATATGTTTTTCTTATAAGTAATATTACAGTAATTAAACAACTGGAAGAAGAACTCAAAAGAGAAGACAGGTTAAATATAATAGGAGAATTTTCATCTTCCATCATCCATGATATTGGTAATCCTTTAGCAGGATTGAGTAATTTGATGGAATTATATAAAGGAAATATTGCAGACGAAGAAGAAAAAAAAGAAATATTAAACTTAGTAGAAGAAGAAATTGATGATTTGAATAATATTGTTCTAAGTTTTTTAAACTTTTCTAAAACCAGAAAGACAGAACAAGCTAAAGTAGATATTTGCCACATAGTCAATGAAAGTGTTAATATTTTAAGATCTGAAATGATTAACAATAATATAAAGGTTCATATTAAAGAAAATAAAGAAAAAATATATCTAGATGTTGATAGAAGAAATATAAAACAAGCATTAATTAATATAATAAAAAATTCCATACAAGCTATTGAGTATGAAGGGCATATAAATATAGAAGTTGTAGATTTAAAAAAAGAAGTGAAAATTATAATTGAAGATACTGGTATAGGAATTAAAGAAGATGAAGTAAAAAATATATTTGAACCTTTTTACACAACGAAAAAAGATGGAACAGGTCTAGGTTTATCTACTGCTTACAAAATAATTAGAGATAATGAGGGTAAGTTGGAAGTAAATAGCAAATATAAAGAAGGCACTCAGTTTATTATTACAATACCGAAAAGGAGAGTTGATTAATGAATATTTTAATAATAGATGATGAAAAAAGCATTAGATATTCACTAGAAGTTGGACTAAAAAAGTTGAAAGATGTAAATGTATATTCTGCTGAAACGGGAGAAAAAGGTCTGGATATAATACAAAAAACTCCAATTGACTTAGCTATTATAGATATAAAGCTCCCAGGTATTGACGGATTAGAGGTTTTAGAAAGAATAAACAAGCTTAAGCTTAATACCACCATTATAATGATAACTTATATTAGTGAGGTCAGAATAGCAGTAAAAGCTATGAAAATGGGAGCATATGATTACTTTACAAAACCTTTCAAGGTTGTTGATGTTATGAACTCTATCAATAATTTGAGAGATTTTATTAATAAAAAAAATAAAATCAAAAAACACAGTAATGAAATACTAATAGGAAAAAGTAAAAATATTAAAGAAATAAGAACCGTTATAAACAAAATAGGAGAAAAGAATATAAATACAAGTGTTTTAATTACTGGAGAAAGTGGAACAGGTAAAGAAGTGGTGGCAAAAAATATTGGGATGGCAGTAGGGAAAGAAAAACCCTTTGTTCCTTTAAACTGTGCTGCTGTACCGAAAACCCTTCAAGAAAGTGAACTTTTTGGTTATGAAAAAGGTTCTTTTTCTGAAGCCAAAGAGAAAAAAATTGGATTAATGGAAAGGTCTAATGGTGGCACATTGTTTTTAGATGAAGTTGGAGATATGGATTTATCTCTTCAGAAAAAGCTTTTGAGAGCACTGCAGGAAAAAGCCTTTAGAAGGGTAGGTGGCTCTAAAGAGATTCCTTTTGATTCTATGATTATATCAGCCACAAACAAAGACCTTAAATATGAAATAAAACAGGGTAATTTTAGAGAAGACTTATATTTTAGATTAAATGTAATACCGATAAAAATAAAACCCCTTAGAAATAGAAAAGAAGACATTGAGGAATTATTAGAATATTTCATGAATTTCTACAAAGACAAGATGGATTCTTCAATAAAGTCAA
>JBEPWV010000184.1:0-3449 GCA_041642175.1 Clostridia bacterium | reverse complement strand
AGTATAGGGATAACAGCATCAATCATTGGAGGGCTACCGCAAAGGTAGGCTTCTTTGTTTTCGCCGTTTTCTTCAAATTTTTCAAGCAAATCAGTTACTCTACCGACTTCGCCAGTCCAATTGCACTCCTCTGTAGGCCTTGATAAACATAACTTAAGTTCAAACCTAGGAAGCTTTTCCTTTAATTCTTCAAGTTCATCCATCATATACTGGTCTTCTCTTGTTCTTGCTCCAAAATAGAAAGTTACTTTTCTATCTATTCCTTTTTCAGCCATGTGTCTTAGGATGCTCATTATAGGAGCCATACCAGTACCTATAGCAACAAGAATCATTTCTTTGTCGCTGTCTCTATATTGGAAATCACCAAATGGTCCTATTATAGAAAGAGGATCTCCTACTTTAAGATAATCATGAACATATGTAGTACAAATACCTCCTTCATAACCTATGAAAAGTTCTACGGCATTTTTTGAACTTGGAGGGGTGGTAATAGAATAAGCTCGGTATATTTCTTCGAAGCTCTCTTTATATATTGGGGTTAGAATTTGAATATATTGACCAGGATTATAATCCATTTCCTTACCATCTTCAAACTCTAATCTTATAAGTTTTATTTTATCAGTGAGATTTTCCAGTTTAGTTACAGTAGTTTCGTACTGTTCTACGTTGAAAAGTTCCTCAGGAATTTCAATTTTCATATCTTCTTTTACCTTGCATTGACATGAAAGTCTTACACCTTGCTCTTTTTCTTCTTCAGTAACATAGCCCTTCTCTGTAGGTAAAAACTGCCCCCCGCCTTCTAAAACTTTAACCTTACAGTAACCGCAGCTACCTTTACCTCCGCAGGCAGAAGGAATAAATATATTTTCTTCAATTAAAGCAGAAAGAAGGGTTTCTCCTCCTTCTACTATATAATCTTTTTCTTCGTTAATGGTAACAATCTTTTCTCCGTAGTTTGCTATAGTTCTATTGGCTATAGAAAGAAGAAATGCCAGTACTCCGGATATTGATGATATAGTTACAACTGTTATTATAATTTCTCTCATACTACCTCCTATTGTATCTGTACGATTCCGGAAAATCCTATAAATGCTAAAGCCATAATTCCCGTAATAATTAGTGTTATGCCGGGACCTTCTAATCCTTTAGGAATAGGATTTTTTTTGATTTTTTGTCTTATGCCGGCCATGGCTACAATTGCCAGAGTCCATCCTAAACCAGAACCTATACTAAATGCTACAGATTGGATAAGAGAGTAATCTCTTATAATCATAAATAGAGAAACCCCTAATATTGCACAGTTAACTGTAATAAGAGGTAGAAAAACACCTAGGGCATAATACAGGGTTTGAAAATATCTATCGATTATCATTTCTACCAGTTGAACAAAGGATGCAATAACAATTATAAATATTATGTATCTTAAATATTCTAAATTCAAAGGCACTAATATTTTATGATACACTAGATAGTTAATTATTGAGGTAAAGCCTAAAACAAAAGTTACAGCTTCACCTAAACTAAAAGAAGTTTTAATTTCATTACTTACAGCAATGAAAGAACACATTCCTAAAAAATTGGATAATATCATATTATTTGTGAAAATAGCTGCAAAAAATATTACAAAAGGATTTAAAGTCATTGTGCTTCTACACCTCCACTCTCTTCTATTTGTTCGTCTATCATACTCTTAGCTATCCATATGATAATAGCCAGCATGAAAAATGCTCCTGGAGGCATTATCATAAGAGTCCATGATGTCCATGATTCTCCTAGTATATTTATTCCGAAAAGTGATCCAAAACCAAGTAATTCTCTTACAAAGGCTATAACAAGTAAAACTATTGCATAACCTGCACCGGAAGCAATTCCGTCCATAAATGCATAGAATGGAGGATTGTTTTGAGCATAAGACTCACATCTACCCATAATGATGCAGTTGGTTATAATAAGCCCTACATATGGACCCAGTGCTTCACTAATAGTAGGAAGATATGCCTTTAAGAATATATCAACAATTATTACATATGCAGATATAATAAGAGTTTGAACCATCATTCTTATATGTTTAGGTGTATATTGTCTTATAAGTGAAACGGTGAGTTCAGATAATGCAGTAACAAATATAAGACCTAAACCCATAACTAAAGAATTAATCATAAGATTTGTAACAGCTAAAGCTGAACATATTCCAAGTATTTGTCTAAATACGGGATTATCTTTCCATAAGCCTAAAAGAAAGATTCCTTTAGTTTTTTGATTCATTAATTACTTCCTCCTTCACCTGCAAAATTTCTTCTATATTTTCATTAAAAATACTTCTGACAGCTTTTGATGTGGAAGTGGCACCGGTAATAGAATCTATATTTCCTCCGGTAGAAGGTCTGAAAATTAAATATTCTCCATCCTCTGATTGGGATATCTCTACTCCTTCGAATTGATCAACAAACCATCTCTCATCAATTCTACCACCTAGGCCAGGAGTTTCAGAATGGGATATAAAATCGACACCTTTTAATTCATCAAAAGATTCGTCAAAAGCTATATATGATCTTATCTGTCCCCAAAGTCCGTTACCTGTCACTTCAAAAGCATATCCTATTATTTCGCCGTTTTCTTCTGCTACAAAAAATGTGTAGTTATCAGTAGATTCTTCTGTGATATACTCGTTGTAAGTATTTACTATACTCTCATCTGTATTTTCATATTCTATATCCAAGGCATAAAGAAGCTTGCTTTGAGTTTTTATTCTAGCTTGCTGCTGTATAGTATCATAAGTTAGTTCGTTAATTACTGCCAATGCTAATGTAAAAATACTGGTTACTAAAATCATAAATACAATTGGATAAATAACCTGTTTCCTTTTTTTTGCCATATTATGCACCTCTCTTTTTCAGTTGATTTACACCAACATCTAAAATGGGCACAAAAACATTAGCTACTAATATAGCAAACATAATTCCCCCTGCAAATAGAGCAAAACCTCTTATAACAACTGTTATTATACCAATCATAATTCCATAAATCCATTTTCCTAAATAAGTTTTAGGGGCAGTAATAGGATCGGTTGCCATAAATACAGCACCAAATAAAATTCCACCGGAGAAAAGACCCCAAAGTGGATTTGGAACTTGTTCAACTCCAAATAAGTTGAAAATCAAGCTCATTGTTACGAATCCAACTATTACGGAAATCATGATTTCTTTAGAGGCTACATTTTTAATAACTAAATATATACCGGC
Source organism: Clostridia bacterium (assembly GCA_041642175.1). Taxonomy (GTDB): domain Bacteria; phylum Bacillota; class Clostridia; order Tissierellales; family Dethiosulfatibacteraceae; genus UBA8670. The sequence continues at coordinate 207 of JBEPWV010000184.1, read as the reverse complement.
TAAAATTATAAGCACAGCTGATACCTCACCGATAGATCCAGAAACGTTTCCAGTTATAATATCAAAATATGATGCCAATTCACCGCTTTCTTTAAAAATGAGCATAGGAGTTGATTGAGCCAACACATCTATTGGTTCTGTTATGTATTTAGTAAATCCTGTAAATAGACCATCGGAACTTGCCGACCACTGAGCAGTAAGATAATT
>JBEPWV010000183.1:0-3450 GCA_041642175.1 Clostridia bacterium | reverse complement strand
AAATATTTAACCTCTTGAAGCCATTCTATCAGTTCTTCCTTAGTAAAGGGTTCCAGGTGTCCGAATAATGCTGTATTGAAATCTATCGCCTTAAAATCATCTATTAAGCTTGCAAGTTTATCCTTGTAATATATTTCTCCATTATGGAAATCTTCACTGATTATATCTCCTATAAAAATAATTTTCTCCTCGGGAATATATGCTACTACACAATCATCTGCATGAGAACTTTCTAACCTCATAAGATTACAGGTGATTTGTCCTAAATCAATACTTAGATTTTCATTAAAAACTATATCTGCAGTGTTGACTTTTATCTGTGATAAGTCAGGATACTCTTTTCTAATCATAGTATAACAAAATTCAATATCTTCACCAGTTTCAAGTCTTTTTTTCATGGCTGCATCTGTCCATTGCCATTTGCTCATATCTACTAAAATATCATTTGTTCTTTTACATGCTATAGATACGGCATCTAAGCTATCCATACCAAATGTATGATCCCAGTGTGAGTGTGTTATGGCAACAAAATCAGGGTATTTCAAATCTAATTCTTTAATCTCATTAATGAATAAATCAGCATGTTTTTTAGAATTTCCACTATCTATCATAAGTGAATAGTTATCCCCTTTAACATAGCCTAAAATAGGTCTATCTGTTTCCTCATCATGAGGCATATAATATATTCTTTCCGTAAGTTTAATCATACCATCTCCTATAATTAATAAATTTATTGATTTAATTATCATCTTTTATATATAATAGAACATTGAAAGTTTTTGGTCAATGTTCTATATGATAATTTTAACTTATCTGCAAATTTTTTAATGAAATAGGATTAGATTTCTCATTTATTATATTTATTAAGTTATTTATAATATTGCTCTCTGCCGCTATTCTGTATAGATACAGCATTAAAATTATCAAGTATAGGCTCTAAACATTCAATAATACACCTTGACAATACCCACAGTGTGTATTATACTTTAAATAACCCCCTACCAGGGGGTCGGGAGGTGCACAAGATGGCAAAAAAAGAAAAATACAACGTCACTGGGATGACATGTGCGGCATGTTCTGCTGCAGTAGAAAAAAATGTCAAAAAACTAAAGGGCGTTAAAAATATAAGTGTAAATTTACTACAAAACAATATGAGCGTAGAATTCGAAGAAGGGGAACTAACTCAGGAAGATATAATACAAGCTGTAGAAGATGCAGGATACGGAGCATCTAGTGCAGATGTGTCAAAAGCTAATTCAAAATCTCCATCATCTGCAATAGATGAGGAGTACAGAACATTAAAAATAAGACTTATTGTATCTATAATTTTTACAGTTCCACTATTTTATCTTGCTATGGGTCATATGGCCGGTTGGCCGCTACCTGGTTTCTTTCTAGGCACAGAAAATGCAATTAATTTTGCTTTCACTCAATTTTTACTAACTTTACCGATAATGATAATCAACAGAAAATTTTATATTATTGGTTTTAAAACATTGTGGAAAAGATCTCCTAATATGGATTCATTAATAGCTGTAGGTACCAGTGCAGCAGCTATATACGGTGTCTTTGCTATATACAGAATAGGTACTGGATTAGGAGCAGGAAATATGAGTCTGGTTATGCAGTATTCTCACGATTTGTATTTTGAATCTGCTGGAGTTATTCTTACTCTTGTTACCTTCGGTAAGTTTTTAGAAGGTAGAGCAAAAGGTAAAACTTCAGAAGCTATAGAAAAACTAATAAATTTAGCTCCTAAAATGGCTTTAATGGAAAAAGATGGAGAAATTATAGAAGTGCCTGTAGAAAAGGTTAGTGTTGGAGATATAATAATAGTTAAACCCGGACAAAGTGTACCGGTAGACGGAGAAGTAGTTGAGGGTAAAACCTCAATCGACGAATCTATGCTCACTGGTGAAAGTATACCAGTTGAGAAAAATATAGGGGATAAGGTAATTGGTGCTAGTATAAATAAAACTGGATATATTAAGTTTAAGGCAACAAAGGTTGGAGAAGACACTGCCTTATCTCAAATTATTACCTTAGTAGAAGAAGCTCAAGCTTCAAAAGCTCCTATCGCTAAAATGGCAGATAAGATAAGCAGCATATTTGTGCCTGTAGTTTTATCAATTGCTTTAGCTGCTACGATAGTTTGGCTCTTACTAGGATATTCCTTTGAATTCGCCTTATCAATAGGTATAGCAGTATTAGTTATATCCTGTCCATGTGCTTTGGGATTAGCAACACCTACAGCTATTATGGTTGGTACAGGAAAAGGTGCTGAAAAAGGTATTTTAATTAAATCCGGTGAAGCATTAGAAATAGCCCACAGTATCGATACCATCGTTTTAGATAAGACCGGGACAATCACTGAGGGTAAACCAGTTGTTACAGATATAGTCACCTATGGTGATGCTAAAGAAGAAGACATACTTGTAGATGCTGCCTCAGCTGAAAAATCTTCGGAGCATCCTTTAGCTGAATCAATTATAAATAAAGCTAAAGAAATGAAATTATCATTAAAAGAACAAAAAGATTTTGAAGCTGTTCCCGGACAGGGACTTATGGCAGTGGTCGATGGTAAGAACATTAATATCGGTAATTTGAAACTTATGAATAGTCTGAATATAAAATTAGAAAACTCTGAAATAGATGTACATAGACTATCTAAAGAAGGTAAAACTCCTTTAATAGTTGCAGATGATAATAAGGTTCTTGGAATTATAGCCGTTGCAGATACTATTAAACCTACTAGTAAACAGGCGGTAGAAGGTATGAAAGCAATGGGAATAAATGTAGTAATGCTGACTGGAGATAATAAGCAAACTGCGGAAGCTATAAGAAAACAAGTAGGAATAGATCTAGCGATTTCAGATGTAATGCCTGAAGATAAGGAAAAAGAGGTCAGAAGACTTCAGGGAGAAAACATTAGAGTTGCAATGGTTGGAGACGGTATAAACGATGCTCCTGCTTTAGCTAGAGCAGACGTTGGGATAGCAATAGGTGCCGGCACGGATGTAGCTATAGAATCTGCGGATATAGTTCTAATGAAAAGCGATTTACTAGATGCAGTTGGTGCAGTTCAGCTGAGTAAATCTGTAATCAGAAATATTAAACAAAATTTATTCTGGGCATTTTTCTACAACACCTTAGGTATACCAATAGCTGCAGGATTACTTTATACAAGTTTCGGAATTAAGTTAAACCCTATGTTTGCAGCAGCAGCAATGAGTTTTAGTTCAGTAAGTGTTGTAACTAATGCTTTAAGATTAAAAGGTTTTAAACCAATTTATGAAGTAAACAAAATTAGTAACAAATACAAAAAATCTTCAAAAGAGATTATTAAAAAGGAGGTAGTTGAAATGAAAAAAGAACTTATTATAGAAGGAATGACCTGCAACCACTGTAAAATGAGAGTTGAAAAAGAACTTAATGCCTTAGATTCTATAG
>JBEPWV010000182.1:0-3456 GCA_041642175.1 Clostridia bacterium | reverse complement strand
AACACCTTCTGGAGATATATATCCTTGTCATCAATTTGTGGGAGATGAGGAATTTATCATTGGAAATGTTGAAAAAGGTATTACTAAAAAAGAAATACCAAATGCCATGTATAAATCCAACATCACAACTAAAGAAAAGTGTAAAGACTGCTGGGCTAAATATTTTTGCGGCGGCGGATGCCATGCAAATGCATATAATTTCAATAACTCCTTAATGGAACCTTATGAAGTTGGATGCGAACTTGAAAAGAAAAGAATAGAATGTGCAATTAGAATAAAATCAGAGGAGTAGGTGATAATATGATAAGAGAGCTAAAAGAATATAAGACCAATATAGCAGATGATGCTGTAGTTATGGAGACAGGATTAGTTATTGGTGATGTAGAATTAAAATCCAAAGCAAATATTTGGTTTGGGGCAATTTTAAGAGGTGATAGAGACAAAATAATAATTGGAAAATATTCAAATATACAGGACAACTGTATGGTTCACACTTCCATGGGGCATCCTACAATAGTAGGAGACAACTGTGTTGTAGGCCATGGAGTTAATCTACATGGTTGTAAAATAGGAGATAACTGTTTGATAGGTATCGGAGCTGTACTATTAGACGGTTGTGAAATAGGGGAAAACTCCATAGTAGCTGCAGGAACATTGATACCTGGAGGCAAAAAAATTCCGCCAAATTCAATGGTTATGGGCAATCCATATAAAATAAAAAGAAAAATCTCAGAAGAAGAAGTAAAACAAACCATAAAACACAGTAGATATTATTACGATGTTGTAGCAAACATATACAAATAATTGACTTGAAAGTAATAAAAATATATAATTTTAATACCTTGAAATTTAGGAGGAAAACATGAATAAAAGCAGAATTTTATTTGCAATCATTATAGTAGCTATCGTATTAACATCATATTCCGCTATTTTTGGTTTTACAGTAGGGGATTATATTGTAAGTCCTTTTGGAGAAGAAATAGACCTGGGTCTCGATTTATCGGGAGGAGTATATGTAGTTTTAGAAGCAAACACTGATGATACTGGCGATGAGCTAGCTAAAAAGATGCAGCAAACTAAGGCTATAATTGAACAGAGAGTTGATGGGCTGGGAGTGGCTGAACCAAATATCACCATTGAGAACAACGACAGAATTAGGGTGGAATTAGCAGGATTAACCAATCCACAAGAAGCTATAGATCTAATTGGAAAAACTGCTCAACTTCAGTTTAGAGATTTAGAAGGAAATGTCATAGTTACCGGAGAAAATGTAGAAGTTTCAGAAGTAACCTACAACAGGAATAATCAACCGGCAGTTGCTTTAGAATTTGATAGTAAAGGAACGGAACAGTTTGCTGAAGCAACAGGAAGATTAATGGATATGTATCCTGGTAAAGATAATAGAGATAATAGAATCATAGAAATTGTTCTTGATGATGAAGTTATATCAGCACCTTCTGTAAGTGAAACTATAGTAAATGGAAGAAGTATAATAGATGGTTCATACACTATAGAATCAGCAGCTAATTTAGCAAATTTAATCAGAGCCGGAGCTTTACCGGTAGAATTGACGGAATTAGAAGTAAACGTAGTAGGTCCTAGTTTAGGATTGGAATCCTTAGACAAAAGTATTACAGCAGCTACCATAGGATTACTACTTATATTTGCATTAATGCTGGTCATATACAGAATTCCAGGATTGGTAGCGGATATAGCCCTAAGCATATATATATTAATTGCATTGGGAGTATTTATATATATAGACGCTAAACTTACCTTGCCGGGGATAGCTGGATTTATTTTATCCATTGGTATGGCCGTAGATGCCAACGTAATAATTTTTGAAAGAATTAAAGAAGAATTAAAAATAGGAAAAACAATAAGAACATCTGTGGATTCAGGATTTAAACAGGCTATGACAACAATCATAGATGCAAATGTAACAACTTTAATAGCAGGATTAGTTTTATACAACTTTGGTACAGGTACAATTAGAGGCTTTGCCGTAACACTTCTTATTGGTTTAATAGTATCCATGTTTACCGCGGTATTTATTACTAGATTCTTACTAAGACTTGTTATAAAAATGGATCTAACTAGAAGTAAGAAACTATTTGGTGGGGCATAGGAGGTAAATATGAAAATAGATGTAATTAAAAACAAAAAAATAACTTTCGGTATTTCTGCATTGGTTATAATCATTGGAATTATAATGATGATAATTTCAGGATTAAATTTCGGAATAGATTTCACCGGTGGAACCTTAATCCAAATTGATTTAGGAAAAGAAGTCCCGGTAGATGAAATTAGAGAAGTAATGGATGATTATGACAATAATGCTAGTGTTGTTCATGCAGGAGAAGGAAATCATCAAGTAATAATTAAGACAACCAACGATTACGACAATGAAGAAAGAATTGAGATTTTTAACCAGTATAAAGAGAACTACAATTTAGAAGATAATGCTTTAATAAATCAGCAAAAATTCGGAGCAGCAATTGGAGAAGAAACAAGAAGAAGAGCTTTGTTATCTGTTGCTATAGCAACTGTAGGTATGCTTATATACATTACCTATAGATTTGAGTTCAATTTTGGATTAGCTGCAATTACAGCATTAATTCACGACGTTCTAATTGGACTTGCGGTGTATTCAGTTTTAAGGATACCTGTAAATAGTTCATTTATAGCAGCTATGTTAATCATTGTTGGTTATTCCATCAATGATACTATTGTAGTATTTGACAGAATAAGAGAGAATATTAAGAAAACTAGAAAGCAGTCTTTTGATGTAATAATTAACACAAGCATCAAACAAACCATTAGAAGATCTATTTATACATCAGCGACAACACTAATAGCTGTAACTTTATTATACATCCTAGGGGTAGAAGCAATTAAAGACTTTGCGTTACCTTTAATAATTGGAGTGTTGGCAGGAACATATTCATCTTTATTTATAGCAAGTCCCGTTTGGTACTTACTAAAAACAAGAAAAAGTAAAGTAAATATGTACAATCCAAATACAATTGATAACTAAATTTAAAATATTTTGTTAATTATTGTAAAAGTATAGTATAATTAGATAAATAAAAAGGAGGTATTACTATGCAATTAAGTTTTATTATAGTCTTAATCATTTCAATTTTTATTTCGATTTTCGCCATCCAGAATGGTGGGAATGTTACAATCGATTTGTTTTTTGCTAAATACAGCGTATCTCAGGCATTAGTTATACTTATTTCTGTAGGTTCAGGTGCTCTTATTGCTGGAATTTTAGGAGCTTTTAAAAGAATTAAAAAGTCAAAAGAAATTAGAGATTTAACAAAGAAAGTAAAATCATTGGAAGATGAATCTGCTATGTTAAAAGAAAAACTTAAAGACGAAGAAAATGATAAAGCAGAACTTGAAAAAATCAATGTAGATTTAAAAGAAGAAATAAAGAAAAACAAAGAGCTG
>JBEPWV010000181.1:1751-3466 GCA_041642175.1 Clostridia bacterium | reverse complement strand
AGAGTTAACTGCAAGAATTATTGAAGCAACAAAGACTAATAGAAGAAATAGACTGATCTTATCAAGAAAAGTTATTGAATTAGAAGAAAAAAGAGAACAACAACAAGAAGCATGGGAAAGTATAGAAGTAGGTAAGGAATATACTGGAACTGTAAACAAAATTAAAAACTTTGGTGCTTTTGTAGAAATCGAAGGTATCGAAGGATTACTTCATATCAATGAAATTTCTTGGGTAAGAATTGGACACCCTAAAGATGTAATTTCTGAAGGTGAAGAAATAACAGTAAAAGTATTAAGTAAAGACATAGAAAAAAGAAGAATGTCTCTAAGTCTTAAAGCAACTGTTAAAAGACCTTGGGAAAAGTTTGTTGAAAAATACAATGTTGGTGATGTTGTAGAAGGTAAGATTGTAAACCTAACAGATTTCGGAGCTTTTGTAGAAATCGATGATGTACAGGGGTTACTACATGTATCTGATATATCATGGGATATGGTTGAAAAGCCATCTGATGAGCTTAAAGAAGGAGATACTATTGAGGTTAAAATCCTTAATATCGACAATAAGCGTGAAAGACTTTCCCTTGGAGTTAAACAGCTTACAGAAGATCCTTTCGTTGAATTCACTAAGGATTTAAAGAAATACGATATGATCAAAGGTAAAGTAAAGAGTATGTCAGTTGAAGGTATTGTTGTAGAATTCGACGATCAATTCGAAAGCTTTGTACCGATGAAAAAGATAACAAGAGAAAGATTAAGAACTCCTGCTGATAAGTTCGAAAATGGACAAGAAGTTGAATGTAAGATATTAGGTTTTGACAATAGAAAGAAACAGTTGGAAGTAACTATGATAACTGAAAAACCTGAAAATAAAAATCCTAAACAGAATGATCAAGTATCATATACTTTAGGAGATGACAATATAACAATAGGAGATTTACTTAAAAAAGACAAGGAAGAATAGTTAGTTAGCTAAGCTAACAACTATTCTTTTTTAAACTACAGGTGATAGCTATGGATAAAAATTTTTATATAGAAACATTCGGATGTCAAATGAATGAATATGACTCAGAAAAAATATCAGGAATGTTTAAAAATCTTGATTATAAAGAATCAAAGGATATAAAGTCAGCAGATTTAATAATATATAATACATGTTTAATAAGAGAAAATGCAGAAAATAAGTTGTACGGTAAATTAGGTGCTCTAAAGAAATTAAAAAGTGAAAAAGATGACTTGATTCTAGCCGTAGGTGGTTGTATACCCCAAAATGATGAAATAAGGAACTATATTTTAGAAAAGTATCCCTTCATTGATATTATATTTGGTACAAATACTTTTTATAGGCTACCTGAAATGATAAGCAAACACTTGAACGACAGTAACGATGTATTAGTAGAGTTGGAAAACAACAGCAGTTCATTAAACGAAAATCTACCGACTGTAAGAAAATTTGATCATAAAGCCTTTATAAATATTATGTATGGATGTAATAATTTCTGTTCATACTGTGTTGTACCTCATACTAGAGGAAGAGAGAGAAGTAGAAGTAGTGAAGACATATTGTCTGAAATAAAAAACTTGGCATCTCAAGGATTCAAAGAGGTCACACTATTAGGACAAAATGTTAACTCTTACGGTAATGACATCGACAGCGACTATAAGTTTACACAGCTTTTGGAAGAAGTAGATGGTATAGATGGAATAGAAAGAATAAG
>JBEPWV010000181.1:0-1741 GCA_041642175.1 Clostridia bacterium | reverse complement strand
AGCAGTAAAGTACTTAAGGAAATGAACAGAAAATACTCAAAAGAAGATTATTTAAATATTATCAAAAAATTAAAAAAATCTGTTCCAAATATTTCAATTTCTACGGACTTTATCGTTGGATTCCCGGGAGAAACAGAAGAAGATTTTGAAGAAACCTTAGAAGTATGTAGAGAGGCTGAATTTGATGCCGCTTTTACTTTCATTTACTCCATAAGACCAGATACTCCTGCAGGAAAAAGAGAAGATCAGATAGATGATAAAATAAAACACGAAAGATTTAACAGGCTTCTTGAAACCCTGTATCCAATTTTTTATGAAAAAAACTTAGCTTACAAAGGTAAGGTAGTTAAAGTTTTAGTTGATGAAGTTTCAAAAAGCAAAGATGATTACTTAACTGGAAGAAGTGCAAGCAACAGAATTGTTCATTTTAAAGGAAATAGTGATTTGATTAGTGAAATTGTAAATGTGAAAATTACTAATGTTAAAACATGGTTTTTAGAAGGGATTCTCACTGAGGAGGATGCTTATGAGTAAACTAACACCTATGATGCAACAATATATGGATATAAAAAAGCAATATAGAGACTGTATTGTTTTTTTTAGACTTGGAGATTTTTACGAAATGTTTTTTGACGATGCCCTTACTGCATCAAAGGTTTTAGATATAACTCTAACAGCTAGAGACTGCGGTCAGGAGGAAAAAGCTCCAATGTGCGGTGTTCCTCATCATTCTTCAAAGGATTATATAGCAAAACTAGTAGAAAATGGTTACAAAGTAGCAATATGTGAACAGGTAGAGGAACCTGGGAAGAATAAAATCGTTAAAAGAGAAGTAGTTAGAACCATTACACCAGGAACCATGTCTGAACCGGAAATGCTTGATTCAAAAACAAATAATTTTTTGTGCAGCATACATTACACTAAAAAATATTTCGGCATATCTTATGTTGATATAACCACCGGGAGTCTTTATTTGACTTCTTACGACACTCCTAAGGATAAAAAGGAGCTAAATATAAAGATATTGGCGGAGATAGATAAAATTAACCCTTCAGAAATAATTTCAAATATTGATTTTGACTTAATATTTGATAATAAGGAAAGTCAAATAAATCAAAAATTTAAAGATAGATACAGTAAATTGGAAACTGTAAGTCATAAGGATTATTATTCAAAGCTAATAAAAGATCAATTTAATGTTATTTCTTTAGAAGCTTTAGGTATTTTTGATGAAGGTAGTAAAATAAAAGCTTTAGGTCAACTATTGGATTATTTATACGACACCCAAAAAAGTACTTTAAAAAATATTAATGAACTAGAGTACTACACTATCGATGATTATATGATAATCGATACTAATACAAGAAGAAATTTAGAATTAATTGAACCTTTAAGAAATGAAAATAAAAGTAATACTTTATACGGTGTTTTAGATCATACAGATACAGCTATGGGTGCCAGATTACTTAAAAAATGGATAAGAGAACCTTTAAGGAATAAAGAGAATATAGATAAGAGACTGGATGTTGTACAGGAATTATACGACAACATAATACTATCAAATAACTTATCCAAAAATTTAAAAAAAGTTTATGATATTGAAAGATTAACTGGAAAGGTAGCTATTGGAACATGTAACGCAAGAGACTTGATAGCATTAAAAAATTCTTTGAAAGTGATACCAGAAATAAAAGATGATATATCAAAGATAAGTTCTGATATTACCGTTGATATATCCAGT
>JBEPWV010000180.1:0-3481 GCA_041642175.1 Clostridia bacterium | reverse complement strand
AATAATTTAGGGCAAAAAGAACTTTGGAAATACGGAATATCTGGAGATAATCCAATAATACTTTTAAATATTTCTTCTATGGATGAAAAAGATAATCTATGGACTATTATAAAAGGAAAAGAATACTGGTCTTTAAAAGGACTCCAGGTTGATCTAGTGATACTTAATAGACAAGAGACTAGTTATTTTAAAAATTTAGAAGAAGATATAAAAGACATGATAACTATGAAATTTGGTTATAATACGAATCCTAAAAATATAGGAATATATTTAATAAACAACAATCAAATCAATGAAGAAGACAGAAATCTTTTATATGCTTCTTCAGATTTAGTTCTTGATTGCAAATCTTCAAATTTTTGGGAGCAAATAGAACTAGAAGAAAAACAAAAAGATAAAAAGATAAAACGTAAATTTGAAAAATATCAACAAACAAAAGATAAAATTGATGAAGAAAAATATGAGCTAAAATATTACAACGGATATGGAGGTTTTAACAAAAAAGATTCTGAATATGTTATTAAATATCGTGAAAGTAATGCTACACCTATGCCTTGGATAAATGTAATTTCAAATGATAATTTCGGCTTTATAATATCAGAAAACGGTGGAGGATATACATGGTCTGAGAACAGCAATGAAAACAAGCTCACTCCTTGGTTAAATGATACTATTTTTAATATCCCTCAAGAAGTAGTGTACTTGAAAGATGAAGTATATGGGGAAATATGGTCTCTTACACCTGAACCGTTAGGTCATTACTTAGATTATGATATAAAGCACGGTAAAGGTTATACAAAATTTTTCAGTAAATCATACGGCTTGGAAAATTCGTTAAATATTTTTGCTTCTTTAAAAGATTCAGCAAAAATTTATTCTATTAAATTAAAAAATAATACTGATGAAGTTAGAAAGATTTCTAGTTTCCTATATGTAAATCCACTACTTGGTAGTGATAGCGAAAAAAACAAAAAATATATAACAACTAACAAAGAAGAAGATAATATTATTACTTTAAAGAATTCATTTAATCATCAATATCAAAACAGGAAAATGTATATAAGTAGTTCAGAATCTTTTGAGTCATATACAGGAAATAAAGATGAATTTGATCTAAAAAATCTCAAAAACATGGATAAATTTAAAAATCAAGTTGGAGGAGGTTTAAATCCTTGTGGAGGAATACAAATACAACTGGAAATAAATCCAAATGAAGAAAAACAATTTGTTTTTATTCTTGGTCAGGAAACTGATGAAGAAAAATTAAAAGAGAATGCTTTGTATTATCAAAAGATTGATAACTGCAATAACGAGTTCACAAAAGTAAAAGAATATTGGGAAAATACTCTAACAACTATAAATATAGAAACTCCAGATGATAAGTTAGACACAATAATTAACAGTTATCTGCCTTATCAAACTTTAGCTTGTAGAATAAAAGCAAGGTCAGCATTTTACCAGACCGGTGGTGCATATGGTTTCAGAGATCAAATACAAGATGCTTTAAATATGTTGATGATTGATCCTAATATTACGAAAAAGCAAATCCTTTTAAATGCATCTCATCAATTTAAGGAAGGAGATGTACTTCACTGGTGGCATCCAGGTGATGAAGAAAAAGGTGTAAGAACAAGATTTGCCGACGATTTACTGTGGCTTCCATATGCTGTAGCTGAATATCTTCTTAATACAGAAGATTATAAAATTTTAGATAAAAAAATTTCTTATGTTACTGGAGATACATTAGAAGAAGATGAAAATGAAAAATATCTAACTGTAGGTAAATCAGAATACAAAGAAACTCTATACGAACACTGCTTGAAAGCTATAGATCATGCCCTTGAATTTGGTTCTCATGGCCTGCCTCTGATGAAAGGGGGAGATTGGAATGATGGAATGAATAAGGTCGGTATAGAAGGAAAAGGGGAGAGTATATGGCTTGGATGGTTTTTAGCTCAAATACTAAAAAGGTTTACAAAAATATGTGAAATGCGAGATGATACGACAAAACAAAATGAATATTTTAATCATCGTAAAGATATAGTAAATTCTATAGAGAAAGATGGTTGGGATGGTTCTTGGTATAAAAGAGCTTATTATGATGATGGAACTCCTCTTGGATCTAAAAGCAATTCAGAATGTAAAATAGCTTCACTTCCTCAAAGTTGGTCTGTTATATCTACTTTAGGAAATAAAAAGAGAAGTAAAAACGCTATGGATTCTGTAGACAATCATCTTATACTTAAAGATAAAGGCATGATACTTCTATTTACTCCACCTTTTGAAAGAGATAAGAAAGATCCAGGATATATAAAAAGTTATGCAAAAGGGTTAAGGGAAAACGGTGGTCAGTATACTCATGCAGCAGCTTGGGTAATATATGCATATGCTCTATTAGGAGAAGGTACAAAGGCATACGAACTATTTGAAATGCTGAATCCTATAAACCATTCTCCTTCATATTTTCTAGCTAACCAGTACAAGGTAGAACCCTATGTTATGTCTGCTGATATTTACTATGTTCAACCTCATATTGGTAGAGGAGGCTGGACATGGTATACAGGAGCTGCAGGATGGATGTATCGAGTGTGTATAGAGGGGATCTTAGGTCTTAAAAAGAGAGGTTCCAAACTCACTTTGAATCCTTCAATTCCGGACTACTGGACAAATTACACTATAAAATATAGATATAAAGAAACATTGTATATAATAGAAGTAATTAACGATAAAAAAATATCCAATGGTGACATTAAATACACACTTGATAATAAAGAGATTGAAGAAAACTATGTACAATTAATTGATGATAAAAAAGAACATATTGTAAGAGTAGAAATTTAAAAATAAAATGAATTTTTATAAACTTGTATATCTTATAAAATACATGTGTATATATATAACAAGTAAAAAAATTGAAAGGAGAATTAACTATGGCAAAAGTATCAAGAGAAATGATAGAGGAACAAGGAGTAGATGTTGAAGAGTTATTAGACTTGTTGGTAAAAAATGCATCAGCTGAACTTACCACATTTTATTATTATACTGTACTTAGAAATCACCTTACAGGTATAAAAGCAGAGGGTTTTAAAGAAATAGTTGAAACAGCAAGAATAGAAGATAGAAATCACTTTGAAGCTTTAGTACCTAGAATTTATGAACTAGGAGGTGAAATTCCACAGGATATGGTAGAATTTCATAATGTTTCATCATGTCCGCCAGCTAAATTACCGGAGGATCCAACAGTAGAAAATATTTTGAAAGTTTTATTAGATGCTGAAAGATGTGCCGTAGAACAGTATTCAAAATTAGCTAAAATGACTGCTTGTGGTAAAGATCCAAGAACTTATGACTTAGTTTCTTCGATTTTAAATGAAGAAATCGAACATGAAGCATGGTTTGAAGAGATTTTAACTGGAAAGCCATCAGGACATTTCTTAAGAAGAGGAGAAACATCTCCATTTGTTTCTAAATTCATGAAGTA
>JBEPWV010000179.1:0-3497 GCA_041642175.1 Clostridia bacterium | reverse complement strand
ACTAGATATGATACAAAAAATTGTTGATAATGATGTGGAATTATTAACTGGTCTAGAAGCTGAAAACAACGAACTAAACATGTTAAAAGCAGAGCTGGAAAGTGAAAAAAATAATCTTTCAGTTGCGTTAAATGAGGTTGAAAGTAAAAAAAATGATATAGTAATTGTAAGTAGAAGTAAAGAAGACTATATGAGAAGCTTACAAGGTAAAATTCAGGAACTTGAAGCCCAGGAAGATAGATTGTTAGCAGATTCTAAAAGATTAGAAGATGAAATACATAAAGCACAACTGGAAATGGAATATGCCGGTGGAGTAATGGCATGGCCGTCTCCAGGATATTATAGAGTAACATCGCCGTACGGCATGAGAATGCATCCTATTTACGGATACTCAAAAATGCATACAGGAGTAGATGTAGGTGTAGCTATGAATCAAAATATAGTTGCTGCTAATGATGGGGTAGTCCAGTATGCCGGTTGGTATGGTGCTTATGGAAATATAGTTATTGTTGACCATGGTGGTGGAATCTCAACTCTCTCAGCACACAATACAAGTGTACTGGTATCAAAAGGACAGAAGGTAACTAAGGGCCAGGTTATTTCAAGATCAGGAACAACTGGATTATCAACGGGACCTCACTTACACTTTGAAGTAAGAATTAATGGCGTTCATACAAATCCCATGGCTTATATAAAATAATGATTGACAAATATTGGATATCTGATATACTATAATAGTTAATAAAGTAGAAGTATCCGCTTCTCACCTTGCGACAGAAGTCAGTAAGGTTAATATTTACTACACTGATTAATCTTTGGTGAAGTACGTCTAAAAGATAGCGGATAAAGCTGTCTTTTTTATTATATTAGGAGGTGTAATTATTAAAGAACTTAAGATCAATGAAGAAATTCGTGAAAAAAAAGTAAGGGTTATAGACCAAGAAGGTGAACAATTAGGTATTCTGCCGATTGAAGAAGCCCAAAGATTAGCAATAGAAAAAGGTTTGGACTTAGCAGAAGTAGCACCAAATGGGAAACCACCGGTTTGTAAAATTATGGACTACGGAAAATTTAGGTACGAGCAGCAGAAAAAAGAAAAAGAAGCTAAGAAAAAACAACAGGTGATTAAAGTAAAAGAAATAAGACTTTCTCCAAAAATTGAGGATCATGATTTAGGTTACAAGGCTAAACATGCCATTGAGTTTTTGCAAAATGGAGACAGAGTAAAAGTGTCTGTAAGATTTAGAGGAAGAGAGATGGGTCATACAGAACTTGGAAGAGAAGTTTTAGAAAAATTTGCTAAAGAAACAGAAGAGTATTCAATAATTGATAAAAGACCTAAAATGGAAGGTAGACAGATGATTATGTTTTTGAACCCAAAAACAGATAATTAAAAGGAGGACATGAAATGCCAAAATTAAAAACTAAAAGATCAGCAGCTAAAAGATTCAAAAAAACGGCTACTGGAAAAATAAAAAGAGCGAAAGCTTATAAAGGACATAACACTGGAAAAAAATCCCCGAAAAGAGTTAGAAATTTAAGAAAAAACACTTTAGTATCTGAGGGAGATCAAAAAAGAGTAGAAAAGTTAATACCATACAAATAGTGAGGAGGATCATAAATGGCTAGAATAAAAAGAGGTTTAAATGCAAAGAAAAACCACAAAAAAGTATTAAAGTTAGCAAAAGGATACTATGGAGCAAAAAGCAATCAGTTTAAAATGGCAAACCAAGCAGTAATGAAGTCCTTATCCTATGCGTATACTGGAAGAAAATTAAGAAAAAGAGATTTAAGAAGATTATGGATTACAAGAATAAATGCGGCTGCAAGAATCCACGGAATGTCTTACAGTAGATTCATAAATGCTTTAAAGCAAAATGATATTGAAATAAATAGAAAAATGCTTTCGGAAATGGCTGTGAACGACCCAGAAGGATTTAAAACTTTAGTAGAATTAGTTAAATAAATTTGTTTAGAGACTGTCCTGTACAGTCTTTTTTTCTTTTAAATTAAATAATAAAGTGCTATAATAATGAGTGAACATTTAGGAGGAATTTATGAAAAATCCGAATAAAAATTATGATAGTCTAAAATTAAATCCTTCACACTTCCTGATGATTTGGTTTGGAATTACTATTTTAACAGGAGCTACACTTTTAAATCTACCCTTTGCTTCAGTAGATGGTAATAGTATAGGTTTTATAGACGCTCTTTTTACATCAGCTTCGGCAGTTTGTGTAACCGGCTTAATAGTTGTAAATACAGCAACTCAGTGGACTTTATTTGGGAAGATAGTAATTTTAATGCTTATACAAATAGGTGGACTTGGAATTATGACTATGGCCACATTGATAGCCTTTCTTTTAGGAAGAAGAATTACCCTGAAGGATAGACTATTGATAAGAGAAGAATTGAATGCAACGACATTGCAAGGTATAGTGCTGTTAACTAAAAGAGTTTTGCTAATGACAATAGGTATAGAGGCGGTAGGAGCTTTATTTTTATCCTTCACCTTTACTAAAGAGCTGGGTATGATTAAAGGTATATGGTTTTCAATTTTCCATGCTGTATCAGCTTTTTGTAATGCAGGGTTTGATATAACCGGCAATAGTCTAGTGGATTATTCTGGGGATGTAATTGTTAATATAACTGTTATGATGCTTATTGTTTTAGGTGGTATCGGATTTTATGTTGTCATGGAAGTTTTAAGAGAAAGAAGATTTAGATATTTTTCTTTACACACGAAACTAGTATTAATAATAACTTTTATTTTAATAGTATCCGGAGCCTTACTGGTTTTAATAATGGAATACAACAACCCACAAACTTTAGGAGTTCTAAATATTAAGGATAAAATAATGGCATCCTTTTTTCAATCTATTACTCCAAGAACAGCTGGATTTAATACTATTGATACAGCTGGATTAGGATATTCAACATCTTTACTAATGATAATATTTATGTTTGTAGGAGGTTCTCCAGGCTCAACAGCAGGAGGAATTAAAACAACTACAACAGGTATTATTTTAATTTCAACATATAGATTGATTATGGGATATGAAGATGTTGAGATTTTACAGAAAAGAATTGATGCTAAAACTACAATAAGGGCACTATCTGTTGCAACAATATCTTTGCTCTTAGTATCGGTAGTTACAATCATTTTATCAATAACAGAAATTAATAGTGGATTTACATTTCACGATATTTTATTTGAGGTAACATCTGCCTTTGGAACAGTAGGACTAAGTAGAGGATTAACACCTAATCTCTCTAATCTAGGGAGAGTTTTAATAACTTTTACAATGTTTGTTGGAAGAATAGGACCCTTGACAATTGCTTTTGCAATAGCTCAAGGACAAGATAAAAATAAAGGGAATTATAGATATCCAGTAGGAAAAATACTAGTAGGATAAGGAGGAAATATGAAACAATTTGTTGTTATAGGCTGCGGCAGGTTTGGATCAAGTGTTGCTAAAACATTATCAAAATTAGGG
>JBEPWV010000178.1:0-3500 GCA_041642175.1 Clostridia bacterium | reverse complement strand
GGAGGCATGAAAAGAAGATTAAACATAGGTTCAGCCCTACTACATAACCCGGAAATTATCATTTTAGATGAACCGACTGTTGGAATAGATCCTCAATCTAGAAAACATATATTAGATTCAGTAAAGGAAATAAATAAAAAAGGAAGTACGGTTATTTATACCAGTCATTATATGGAAGAGGTAGAATACCTTTGTGATAAAATATGCATAATGGACGAAGGAAAAATTATAGCTAAAGGGACAAAAGAAGAACTTGTAGAATCGATTTCAGCTGAAGAAAAAATAATTATTCAGGTGGAAAATATCAGCGAAAAAATGATAGAAGATATAAAAAAAATACCATATGTGGACAAAATTGCCTACATCGAAAATGAAATAACTATACAGAAAAAAGGTAACAACGTTGATTATTCAGAAATACTGGAAGCTGTATCTATGAATCAAGGACATTTAACATCTATGGATATCAAAAAACCGGATTTAGAGTTTGTATTTCTTGCATTAACAGGTAGAGCATTAAGGGATTAGGTGATAAAAATGATAAATATATTTTTAAAGGATTTAAAATTATTTATTTCAGACAAGAAAACTTTAGCTTCCATAATTCTTATGCCTATTATTCTTACTACTATATTAAGCTTAGCCCTTTCAGGATCCTTTACTCAAGCTGGAAGTGATTTCACATTAAACATTGGAATAGTGAAAGACTATGATAAAAATTTAGAAGAAAATAAATTTACAGAATTCATGGTGGATTTTGCTGACAAATATGATGTAGATATAGTTAAATTCCAAGGTGAAGATAACCAGTTTGCAGAATTTAATCCTGAGAAGATTTTCTTCCAAGATTATCTTGAAAATGAAGAAATCAAAAACTTCTTAACTTATGAGATTATCAGCAAAGAAGATGGTTTAAAAAAACTAGATAACAAAGAAATTTCTTCTCTAGTTATTTTACCGAAAAACTACATATATGATATGTACATAAACACTTTTACCAATTTTAGAAATAAGGTAGAAATAGAAGTTATATCTCATCCAGACATGAATTACAGCGGTAGTATAACAAGAGAATTAATGAAAAACTTCAACGACGTAATGGCTTCAATTATAATATCAAAAAATGTATACTTTGAATCCGCATCTTCTTATTTAGATATAGAAGAAATAGGAGAGAATTTACCGGTAGTTTTAAGCAGTAATGAGTACGAAAATGGAGAAATAAACATAGAGGAAAGAGCCATAGATTCAAAAAACTATATAAGTAGTTTCGCTTATTATACAGTAGCTATGCTGGCTATGTTCGTGTTATTTGTTTCAAGTTACGGCGGGAAATTTATTTTAGATGAAAAAAGAAATAATACCTTCCAAAAACAGATAGCTTCCGGGAAACAACTAAGTCAAATTTTGTTAGGAAAATTTTTAATGATGGTTACAATGGTATTAATACAATCATCAGTGATGATAAGTTTTTCTAAATTTGTATTCAAAATCAACTGGGTAAACTTACCTCAAATTATACTTATAACAATTTTATCCTCATTAATGGTGGCATCCTTAGGTTTGATGATTACAGCAATAACTCTCAAAACAAACAATTACAAAGTTTCAGATGCTTTCTCAAGTGGAGTAGTTCAGATCCTTGCTTTGTTTGGCGGAAGTTATATACCTTTGGAAATTATGCCAAAATTCATTGGAGCTGTAGGTAGATATACTCCAAATGGTGCAATCCTTAAAGCCTACATAAAAACCTTGGAAGGATATGGATTTTCAAATATTTCAGAACATATATTAGTGTTGACGGTGAATATAATGATATTTTTAATAATTAGTACTTTAATTATAAGGAGGAAATCAAATGCTGAATTTATTAAATCTTAGATTTAAACTATTGAAAGATGATAAATGGATGATAATCATTATGATAGCCATGACTCTTGTTTTAACATTTGTTTTTACTTCCTCTATGTCAGGTGACTATAAACCTTCGGCAGTGGTTATAGACTACGATGAAAGCGATTTATCTAAGGAGTTTCTAGAAGAGTTAAACAAAAGTATTTCTATGACTTTTAGATTGGTGAATATAGAAGAAGGAAAGGAATTAATTGAAAAAGGAAATGTAATAGGTGGTTTGATAATACCTGAAGGATTCAATGATGAAATAGTAAAAAACGAAAACACTAACTTAGAAATTATAAAAACTAAAGATTCTCTAGAAATATTTCAAATGCAAAATATTGCAAGAAGTGAAGTGTTCAAATTGAAAAGCAACTACAACACCGCAGTAGCTACAGTAAATATTTTAGAAAAAGAAGAAGTACAGATAGAAGAAGGGTTAGTAGAAACAATCTATAGTAAAGGAGTAGAACACTGGGAATATAGAAATCCTATAGTCTTAAAATCTTCATTATTTGAAGTAGAATCAGACTGGGCATATAATCCTAGAATCCACTATCTAGTGGGATTCACACTGTTTTTCGCTACTTTTACTATAGTATTTGTAGCTGGAGATATTTTGAAAGAAAAACAACAGTATACCTGGTATAGAAAGCTGATATCTCCGGTAGCAAATTGGAAAATTATGACAAGCCTCTTAATTACAACATTTATTGTAGGTTTTACTCAAATGCTATTTATGGTTTTAGCCGGGAGATATATTTTTCAGATTAACTGGGGGATGAATGTGATTTTTGTTCTTGGAATATATGCAGCCTTTGTATTTACCTTTACATCTATAGGACTCACTATATCAGGCCTAGTAAAAAATTACGAGCAGCTAGGCTCCATAGTACCTATCGTACTTGTAGCTAGTGCAATGATTGGGGGGACTATGTGGCCTTTAGAAATAATTAATTCCAAGGTACTACTGACCTTATCAAATTTAATGCCTCATAAGTGGGCAATGGAAGTTTTGACACATACAGCGGCTTACGGATTTAGTCCCAGCATGTATTTAAGATCATTTTTGGTTTTAATAGCCATGGGTATAATATATTTAACAATAGGAATTAAACTTGCTGAGACTAGAAGATAAAATCATAATTTCAACTTGACATTCATAAATATAAGGTTTATTATATAAAATAACAATTTAATTACGTGTCTTATCACGAGAAGTTGAGGGACGGGCCCTATGAAACTTCGGCAACCTACGTAAAACGCAAGGTGCTAATTCCCCCAGGATTATCCTGAAAGATAAGAGGAATATGAAATTTCAATCGCTTCTTATCGAAGCGATTTTTCTTTTATCACAAAAATTGAAAAGGAGATTAAATAAATGAAAAACTATCAAATTGAAACAAACTGTGTACAAGGTACTTATAACCCCAAGTCAGGAGAACCAAGAGTTCTACCAATTACTCAAAGTACAACATACAAATACTGCAATTCAGATGATGTAGCAGATTTATTTGATTTAAAAAGCGACCAGCACATGTATTCAAGAATCAGTAATCCAACAGTATCAGCTTTTGAAGATAAAATTAATTTATTGGAAGGAG
>JBEPWV010000177.1:0-3526 GCA_041642175.1 Clostridia bacterium | reverse complement strand
CTAAAGATTCTACATCATCAAAAACAAAAGCAGAGCTCATAGTTATCGGCGGAGATTTGGATCTTGATACAGATTTTGATTCCTTTTCCCCAAGATGGGTTAGCTTGGTACTTAATTTATCTTTCATTTAATATGCCTCCTTCAAATAGCATTTATATAATAATTATATTATAATAAAAATCAACCTACAAGAAATATATAGACTAAGAATAATTTTTCCTTTCTATACTGGTAATTTAGTATATCAGATAATATAATAAATATATAAATTGATTAAGGAGAAAAAAATTGGAAAAATTAATACTTTCTTCAGTAATAGATTTTAATGATGATTGAATATATAAAATGAAAAAATATCTTATTGATAATTTCGGTGAAGTAAGAAAAGAACCAGTTATATTTATTTAATACAAGAGGTGACTTATGCAAACACAAAAGAGATTAACAGAAGCTTACGAAAATGCAAAAATTGAATACTTTGATGAAAACTCAAAATACGTTTTTCTCAGCGATTGTCATAGAGGCGATGGTAGTCATTCTGATGAATTTACAAAAAATCAAAATGCCTTTATATATGCAATGCAGTATTATTATAAAAAAGGATTTAAATATGTTGAAGTAGGAGATGGAGATGAATTGTGGGAGCACTCTAAGGCTAAGCATATAAAAAATGCTCACTATGAGGTTTTTGAAATAATAAAAAGATTTCATAAAGATAATCGGCTTATTATGATGTACGGTAACCACAACATTTACTTAAAGTATCCAGAATATGTTAAGAAAAATTACTATACTTACTACAACAGCTATACTGAAGAGACAAGGGAGTTTTTAAGAGGATTAAAACCTATTGAAGCATTGATACTTAAAAATAAAAAAACCAAACAAGAGATACTTATAGTTCACGGACATCAAGGAGATTTTGCAAACGATCAAATATGGTTTTTGACTATGCTGTCATTGAAGTATTTTTGGAGATATTTACATGCTTTTGGAGTAAAGAATCCTGCCAGTCCTGTAAAAAATGCACATAAAAGACATAAAATTGAAAGAAATTTTTCAAAATGGATAAATAAAAATAAAAAGATGGTAATATGTGGTCATACTCATAGATTTAAATATCCAAAAGAAAAAGAATTACCATATTTTAATACAGGATGTTGTATATATCCTACCACTATTACAGCTATCGAGTTGGAAAAAGGAATTATAAAGATAGTAAGGTGGAAAATAAAAACAGATGAAGAAGGAAATTTAGTAGTTGATAGAAAAATTATTAGAGGCCCGGATCCTGTTGAAAAATTTCACATAGAATAAAGGTGAAAATATGTATGAAAATTTAATTAGACATGAAAAATATATTTTGAAAATATTGCAATATGAAAACATTGAAAATCTAAATGAAATTATAGAATACCATCTTAATCAAATTAGTTTTTTTCAGCATGAAAGATTAATTCATTTAATTGTTACCATGAGTGTTGGAATTATTTTAGTAGGAATATTTGCAGCAGCTGTTATTTCCGGAGATAGTTTATTATATTTATTAACATTAGTTATAGTTGTAATAGAGTTATTTTACATTAGGCATTATTATAGAATGGAAAATGGGGTACAAAGATTATATAAACTTTACGATAGTTTAATAGAAAAAGAAAGTAAAATATGAAAGATTTAAGTGATAAGCATATTTATAAAAATAATCAAGATGCTTATTTTATGTAGAAAAAAGGAGAGTTTATGAAAATTGAAGCTAAAAGTATTAAAGAATATATAAAAGAACTACCAGAAGAGAGAAAAAAAGCAATTGAGAAAATACGAGATATAGCTAATAAATCTTTACCCAAAGAAATTAAAGAAGAGCTATCTTACGGTATGATTGGGTATGTTGTCCCTCATAAAATATATCCTAAAGGTTATCATGTAAATCCGGAGAAACCACTACCATTCATAAGTATTGCATCTCAAAAAAGACATATAGCCCTTTATCATATGGGAATATATATGTTTCCTGAGATATTAGAATGGTTTAAAGAAGAATACAGCAAGAGAGTAGACACAAAGTTGGACATGGGAAAAAGCTGTATAAGATTTAAAAACCCGGATAAAATCCCCTACGATTTATTAGAAGAATTATTTGGGAAAATAAAAGTAGAAGACTATGTGAAAGAGTATGAGAAGTTAACTTCTTAATAAATTAAAATGATAAATAATTAACTAATAAAAAATTTTTATTCTTTTTTTAGAGTATTTACATTCCATATTTTTAGCAGTATAATTAGTTAACAAATAAATAATTGCTTTAATATATTACATATTAAAGGCAGCAGTAGTACGAATATCAATTTGGACGCTTAGAGTATTCGTATTTGCTAATAGCGTAACCGGCCGAGAGGGCGGTTTTTTGCTGTTTTCAGAGTGAAAAATAAAGATAAAAAAATGGAGGTGTGTTTTATTATTTTTTTTGAATCAAAAAATAAAAAAAGGAGTTTTAAAAATGAAGAAGAAACTATCAATTCTAACAGCTGTGGTAATGATAATGACTTTATTTATGGTACCTGCTTTTGCAGAAGATAACCTTATCGTGAACGGAGATTTTGAAGATGGAAATACTGGATTCTATACAGATTATACATATGATGTTTCTAATTTATGGAATCCCTTTACGTATTCAGTAGGATCAAGTCCAAGTTTATATCATCCAGGTTGGGCTTCTTTCGGAGATCATACTTCTGGAGAAGGAAATATGATGATTGTGAATGCAGAAGATGATGATCAAGTTGAAAAAGTTATTTGGTCCCAAGTAGTAGATTTAGAACCATGCGAACCAATATCCGAATTCACCTTATATGCAGGTCAATTTTGGGAAATCGGTAAAGTATTAGTTAAGACAGAAGAAGGAAAAGTATGTGTAAAATTTGTTTTAACAGATGAGGAGGCTATATATGAAGATTGGCTTATTACTGAAGTACATGTAGCAGTAGGAGGAAATCCAGAAGATATTCCTCAAAAAAATGGCAACCCTATTCCAGGTAAATTTACGATAAACGAAAAAATTGATCCTGGAGTTGTAGAAACAGAATGGTTTTGTTTAGATTGCGACTGGGAAATTGGAGTACCATTAACAATAGCAGCTCATGCTGTAGTTGCACAGAGTGAATGTATAATAAACGCAGAAGCTCCTTACGGAGGCAGTAGAGTTGTAGAAGCTGATCAAGGTTTAAGATATGATTATACTTTAGTCAAAACAGAAAGATCAGTTCCTGAAAATGTTTTAGTATACGAAATTGGTCACAGTGAAAACTATTTTTACAGTTTAGGATTTATGGAAGATAGGGAAGGTTATCCAGAAACCTCTTGGATTATTATAGAGTTTGATGATCCTATTACCAATGGAGAGGGTAATGATTTGACGATTATTGAAGATACTTGGGGATTACCATATCCTGTAGAAATGGCTGAAGTATTAGTGAGCAACGATGGTGTAAATTGGTTTAGTTTAGGATTTGCAGACAATCAAACACCG
>JBEPWV010000176.1:0-3531 GCA_041642175.1 Clostridia bacterium | reverse complement strand
TCCGTTTAGGTTATCGTTAAGTCCTGTTTCAGGTGCAACAAAAAGTGGTGCTGATACACGAGTCAAGTTTAAATTATCAGCTAAGCTATCTTGAAAGAAGTCTTTAACTTTCTTTATTGCTATTTCTGTTTCAAGTACATTTAAACTGCTTTTATAGTTATCCGGGTATAAAATTCTCTTTGCCATTTTCTCCTCCATATTTTTTTACTAAGAACATTATATATTAATATGAATAAATTTCAAGTTATTTGTATATTTCTAATAAAAAAAGGCATCCGGAGATGCCCTTTAAATTAATGATTTTATCTGCTCGATTTATCGTATGGTATACCTTCAGCTTTAGGAGCTCTTGATTTTTTGGATGTAAGTGCCAGTACAAACATAGTAGCTAAATAGGGCAGCATTTTATAGTAAGTTTGATCAATTCCTAAATTGTATAAAAATGGAATTAATGATACAGAGTATGCAAGGGTTCTTAGAAAAGCAAAAAATAACGCTGCTAAAACTATTTTCCCGGGCTTCCACTGACCAAAAATCATAACTGCCAAGGCAAGGAATCCAAATCCTGCAACTCCTGTATGACCGCTTACATTGCCATCCATAACACCTACAGAATAGAAGAATCCACCCATTCCCGCTAAAATACCAGATAAACTAACTCCCGCATATCTCATTACATAAACGTTTATTCCTACTGAATCAGCTGCATGAGGATGTTCTCCACAAGCTCTCAATCTAAGACCAAATTTTGTTTTGTAAAGAAGTACCGTTGATATTCCTAAAAATATGAAACCTATAATAACCGTCAAATATGTGTTTTGAAAAAGCATAGGTCCAAGTATGGGTATACTTCCCAGTACAGGCATCTTCCTTATATAAAAGCTTATATTTGTTGTTACTCCGTCGCTGCTGAAGAACATCTTTGCAAAAAGAAGTATAGCAGCAGGTATAAGCATATTTAATGCAGTACCTGTAATTACCTGATTAGCCTTCATATTTACCGCTGCAAAGGCTAGTAGCAATGAATATATTAAGCCTGAAATAGCTGCTACCACCATACCAACTAAAAGTATAGTTTGAGGTGACATGCCAGAACTTTGAACAGCTAATACAAACAGTGCTCCAAAAAAAGCTCCAAACAACATAATTCCTTCAAGGGCAATATTTATTACTCCGCTTCTTTCACTAAACATTCCCCCTAAAGCTACAAGTAGTAGGGGAACTGCAACTGGAAGTGTGTTTTGTATTAAATAATTTACTAAGTCCATTTCTGTACCCCCCTTGTATCAATCTCTTCCTGCTTTTTTATTTTCCTTTTGCCAAATTTATTTATAAAAAATGTCTTGATAGAAGTATTCATTATCATAGCAAAGGCAGAGAAGTAAATAATAACTGCAATTACAATATCTATGATTTCCGGTTTAAATCCAACTAAACTTGTTAATGTTCCACCTCTTTGTATATATGATATAAAGGTTGCTGAGAATATAATGCCCAGTGGATGTGAATTACCCAGTAACGAAACTGCTATTCCTGTAAATCCAGCAGTAGCAATTATATTGATAGGTTCGTAAGTCATACTACTTCCGACAATTGCAGAAGGTGCCAATATTGCGAAAGCTCCCCCAATACCAGCCATACCTCCTGATATCATCATCGTTAGTATAATATTTCTTTTACCCTTCATTCCTGCATATTCAGCAGCAAATTTATTAAATCCTGTAGCCTTTAATTCATAACCGAAGGTTGTTTTTTCTAAAATTATGTATAGTATAATTGCTATAATTACCGCAAATATTATTCCTAAACTAACGTTAGATCCAACCACTCCTAAGGAAGGTATTTGAGCACTCTCAGGTAAATATCTAGTTCTTGTCAAGCTGGAGTTATACATGGCTGCATTGTTTTGAATCTTCATATCTACAAAGTACATCCCAATATAATTGAACATAATAGAAGTAATAACTTCATTTACGTTTAATAAAGCTTTGAAGACACCAGGGATAAATCCAAATATCATTCCTCCTATCATACCGGCAATTATAGCTACTATCCAGTGGGATGGTCCGGAAAGATTCCACATAAACCCAACATAAATAGCAAAATACAATCCCATAGTATATTGTCCTGAAGCTCCTATATTAAAAAGTCCCATTCTAAAAGCAAATCCTACTGCTAATCCTGTCATTATTAGAGGAGTAGCAAAGTAAAATACATCTCCTACTCTTCCAAGACCACCAAACATAATATATCTAAAACCTGAAACAGCACTGCCAGGACTTGCAATAAGCATAATCATAAATCCAAATACTAACCCAAGAAAAATTGCCATAAGAGCTGCTGTAAAAGAAGAAAATCCGCTTGATGATGTTATTGCTTTTAGATTAAATCCATCTTTTCTTTCAACCATTGTCTCTCTCCTTTTCAGTATCTCTTTTAGCCCCGGACATATATAGACCTAGCTCCTGAACAGTAGTTTCTTTAGGATCTAATTCTCCAACTATCTCTCCTTCGTATATTACTAATATCCTATCACTTACATTCATTACTTCATCCAGTTCGAGAGATATTAATAGTACAGCTTTCCCTGCATCTCTTCTTTCAACAAGCTGTTCATGGATGTATTCTATAGCGCCAACATCCAGTCCTCTTGTTGGTTGAACAGCAACTAAAAGTTCATGTTTTTTATCAATTTCTCTAGCTATTATAGCTTTTTGCTGATTTCCTCCTGACATACTTCTTGCTTTTGTTAAAGGTCCTCTACCGCTTCTTACGTCGAATTTTTCTATTAATTCATTTGCATAATTTCTTACTTCATCAAATTTAATAAATCCTTTATTTTGGAATTTAGGCTCCCAGTATCTCTGCAGCACCATATTCTGTTCTAAAGTGTAATCTAAAACAAGTCCATATTTATGTCTATCTTCCGGTATATGACTCATTCCAACCACGGAGCGATTTCTTATAGACGCTTTAGTGATGTCCTCTCCGCATAAGGTGATTTTCCCTGAAGATATTTTTTCTAAACCCGTCAATCCGTGAACAAATTCCGTCTGGCCGTTTCCGTCTATTCCTGCAAGACAGACAATTTCTCCTGCTCTAACATTTAAAGATACATTTTTTACAGCATTATTTTGGTGAACTTTGGACTGTACCGTCATGTTTTCTATCGATAAAATTACATCTTTTGGATTGCTTACTTCTTTTTCTACGCTAAAGTTTATATCTCTACCGACCATCATTTTTGATAGTTTTTCTTTTGATGTTTCTGCAACGTCTACTGTTCCTATACCTTTTCCTTTTCTCAATACTGTGCACCTGTCAGCTACTTCCATAATTTCATTTAATTTATGAGTGATAAATAGTATTGACTTACCTTCTCCTGCCATATCCTTCATAATTTGAAGGAGTTCTTTTATTTCCTGAGGTGTTAAAACGGCTGTAGGTTCGTCAAATATAAGTATATCATTGTCTCTATAAAGCATTTTAAGTATCTCTACCCTCTGCTGCATACCTACAGATATATCTTCA
>JBEPWV010000175.1:0-3533 GCA_041642175.1 Clostridia bacterium | reverse complement strand
AGAACAAGCAACAAATAATTTAGAACAGCTGCAAAACAGCCTTGCTTTAGCACAAAATAGATATAACCAACTTGTAAAGGGTCTTTCTGAAAACATGAAGACGAAATACGAAGCAGAAATTGATGTCCTTTTACTATCTCTAGAAAGTCTTGAGAAAAACAAAGAAAACTCTATAATATATGCTGATTTTGATGGTGTAGTAACAGAATTAAATACCTTTGAAGGAGATATTCCTTCGTCAGGATTTAAGATTCTTGAAATGCAGGATCCATTAGAAAAAAGTATATTGGTTGATTTTATGGCTGAAGATGCATTAATTATTAAGCCTGATATGAAGGCGGAAGTTAATGATGAGAACTTAGATATTCGAATTCAGAATCTTCGAGTCCAAAAAATACATCCTAAAGCATTTACTAAGTTTTCGGAGTTGGGAGTTGAAGAGAATCGCCAAACTGTAGAGATAAATCTTCCTCAATCCAATGAAGAGCTGCCTATTGGCCTTAAATTAGAAACGAAAGTAATGATAGAAGAATTAAGGGAAGTGCTTTTAATACCTGTAGATGCAGTATATGAAAAAAATATGAAAAAATATGTAGAGGTTCTTGAAGACGGTGAGCCTGTCGAAAGAGAAGTTATAACAGGAATAGAGAGCAATAATTATATCGAGATAAAAGAAGGACTTCAAGAAGGATATAAAGTAATTATAAATTATGAGGAAAATTAAAATTTAGACTAGTGAGGTGTTTTTTTTGGAAGATAGATTTTCAAATTTAGATAGTGAAAAGAAAATAAAAATAATAAACAGTGCCATGGAGGAGTTCAGCAAGAATTCCTATGATAAAGCTTCTACTAATAGAATTGTAGAAAATGCAGGCATATCAAAAGGATCCCTTTTCAATTACTTTCAAAGCAAAGAAAAATTATATGAGTATCTGGAGATTTTTTCCATTAAAGAGATGGCTGATGAGATTGTAGGAAGAGTAAATTGGAAAGAACCGGATATACTTAAACGTATAAAAGATATTGCATTAATAAAATTAGAGATTTTTAGTAAATATCCTTATCTTTTAGGATTTTTTAAAAGAATTAATGCAAATAAATCTATGGAAGAATTAAAAGCGATATATGAAAAATACGTTCCTAACATATATGAAAAAGTATACTATAAAAACATTGATTTTTCTCTATTTAGAGAAGGTATCCAAGTCAAAGAAGTTATGAATATTTTAATTTGGACCTTTGAAAAAATGGGAGAAGATTATCTTAAAAGGATAAAAGCTGGAGAAAAAGTAAATATCAATGAAATGTCAGATGAAGTTGATAGATATATGAAAGTTTTAAGAAAAGGATTCTTCAAGTGAGAGGAGGCTTAAGATGATAAAAGTTAAAAACCTTTACCACTCATACGGTAATGATGAAAATTATGCAGTCAATGATGTTAGTTTTGAAGTTGAAGAAGGAGAAATTTTTGGATTTTTAGGACCCTCTGGTGCAGGGAAATCAACTACTCAAAATATACTTACAGGTCTTTTGCAGCTTCAAAAAGGAGAGGTAGAAGTAGCTGGGTATGATGTTAAACATATAAAGAATAAAATGTTTAACAAAATAGGTATGTCTTTTGAACAGTCAAATGTTTACAATAAGATGTCTGGATTAGAAAACCTAGAATTTTATAGGAAGTTATTTGATGTAGAAACTAGAAATCCAATGGATTTAATTAAAATGGTGGGGTTAAATGGTAAAGAAAATATAAAAGCAGGAAAATATTCCAAAGGTATGAAACACAGATTAACCTTTGCAAGATCCATGATAAATAATCCGGAAATATGGTTTTTAGATGAACCTACTACAGGTTTGGATCCATCAATAGCCTCGGAAATAAAAGATATAATCAAGCAGGAAAACAAAAAAGGAGTCACTATATTTTTAACAACTCACAATATGTATATTGCAGATGAACTATGCAATAGAGTTGCATTTATAGTAGATGGGAAAGTACGACTGATAGATTCTCCAAAGGAATTAAAACTTAAATACGGGGAAAAACTTGTAGAAGTAGAATACTTTAACAAGGGTGAACTTTTTAAAGAAAGTTTTTCTACAGTAGTAGAAGAAGAAAAAAATAAATTAATTGAAGTAATAAAACATAATGATATTCAAACAATGCACACCAAAGAAGCTACTCTTGAGGAAATATTTATTAAAGTAACGGGAAGGGGACTGGTGTAAATGAAACTGTGGTACAGTTTTACAAAAGAACTTATTCTTTCATCAAAAAGCTGGTATTTTTACATTGAGTTAGGCATGGCTTTAATACTTTTGATGGTTCTTTTATTTGTAGTACCTGAGAGTTTTGACAGTAAAAGCGAGGAATATATGTATCTTGACGTACCTCAAGTTGTAAAGGATATATACAAAGATAATTTAAAAGATGAAGACTTAGATGAAGCATATGAAATTGTAGAAGTTGAAGCTGATAAGAAAACTTTTAAAGCTGAATTTTATGAAACAGAAGAATCTAAGATTTATATACTTGATAGTATGGAGGCTTTAAATGCATTTTCCAGTGGTGAAAGAGTTCCTACAGTTCATGTTCGTGTAAATGAAAAT
The DNA here is from genome assembly GCA_041642175.1 of Clostridia bacterium. Taxonomy (GTDB): domain Bacteria; phylum Bacillota; class Clostridia; order Tissierellales; family Dethiosulfatibacteraceae; genus UBA8670. The sequence goes on along the minus strand of JBEPWV010000175.1, from coordinate 923 downwards.
AATCAGATTGTTTATACCTACTATCTTCAAGGTTACGAAACTCAAAAGCTTAAAAATTTACTGCTGGTATTTCACAATAGAAAAGCAGGATATGATGTGATAGAAGATTACTCTGATAACATACCTGTAAGATCCTTGTATCAAAATATAGAACCTTTAAGTGACAGAGAGAATGTTATCCCGGTATTCTTGACATTTAATGGTAGTCTCATGAGTTTATTTATAATAGCTGCTTATATATTTTTAGATAAGAATGAAGGCATAATTAAAGCCTATGCTGTGACAGCTTCATCAGTATGGCACTATCTTTTAAGTAAAATCGGGGTTATTATAGTAACATCTATAGTTACTTCCCTTATAATTACAATTCCTATAATGGGATTTCAAGCAAACTACCCTGCAATGCTTATATTTATAATTACATCAGGTTTTTTCGCTGCATCATTGGGACTATATATTACCAGCTTTTATAAAGATATAATTCAAGCTTTTGGAGTCTTGTATATAGTGATAGTAATAATGATTATGCCAAATATATCATACTTTACACCAAGCTGGGATCCGGACTGGATTAAAATAATTCCTAGTTATGTTATGCTTCAAAGCTTTAAAGAAATAATATCCATAAATGGAAATATTGCTTACGTATTGGTAGCCTCTTTGGGATTTGCGGTTTTAGGGTTAGATATATTTATACTTGCAAATCACAGATTTAAAAAGACCCTGACCCTGTAAAGGAGTGCTGTAAAATGATTAGAAAGATATTTTTAATATTTAGAAGAGATTTGAAGGTCAGTGTAAGAAATTTTATGACCTTATATATTATAGTTGTACCGATAATATTTGCTGTAATAATCAATGTTTTCTCACCGGGAATTAACGACACCACAGTTGAAATAGTTTTAATCGAGGGAGAGAATCAA